>CAZXXB010000018.1:2032-3156 GCA_964644185.1 uncultured Myxococcota bacterium | reverse complement strand
GAGCGTCAGGTTGTCACTGTCGCTGTAGGCGGCGTTGACGAGGAACGTGCCATCGACCTGAAGCGCCCCGGCTGCGGTTGCGGTTCCGCTGTTCACGAGGTGCAGGTTACCTGCCCACGTACGCGAAAGAATCGCCGGGCTCGCACCCGTGTAGCGCACCGTCGAAGTTCCGGGAGTGTTGAACGTACCGGCGTTCGAGATCGTGCCAGCATCAAGTTGCCCGTTGACCGTAAGGGTCGCGCCACCGCTGATGGAGACGGTGCTGTCGGTGTCAAACGTCTGGCTCGTCGCGACCGTCGTCGTGCCACCCGAGATGGTCGAGGTGCCGGTGACAGTCGTCGAAGCGTTGAGGTTCGTAGTACCCGACGACGTGAAATCGCTCGACGTGGTGAACGCTGTGCCGTTGTGAGTGAACGAGTTCGTGTTGCGCGAGCTACCCGTTACAGCCACCGTGCGCGACGCGTTGATCGTGAACGTACCGGCGTTATCGAGCACCGGCTGCGCCGCGGCACCGTAGGTCGCGTTGCTGTTGCTCAACACCGTGAGGTTGCCGTTGTTGACCACGAGCGAGGCCGACGACGAGACGGTGAGTCCGCGCGGAGCCGTCGCACCCGCCACGGGGATGTCGGGCACCGGGTTGGTCGCCGAGACCGACACCGCCTGAATGCACGACGTGCCGACGGTCATCGCGCAACCGGGCACGCGCTGAACGCCACCCGTGTTGCCGCAGCCACCAGCCGCCTCGGGGTCGGCAGTGCCGTCAACGATAGTACCCGAGGTCAGGTACACTTCGCTGTCAGAGTTGACCGACTTGCTGATGCAGCGGTTGAACGCGTAACCCGACGGCGCGATGACGGCGCGGCGGGTCGTGTTGTTCGGAATACCGCTCGACCAGTTCGAGGCGGTGTTCCAGTCTTTGCTCGTGGTGCCCAGCCAAATGGTGCAACCTGAGCAGGTTTGCGCCTTCGCCTCTTCGGCGGGCAAGGCGAAGACCGCCCCCACCACAAGAAGCGCCGACAAAAGTGAGCGAGTCACCCCTGCCAGCAGCCGGTCAGTGTATGACCGAGACGAGTTGTTCGTGACCATTGGCGAACCTCCCACGTGCGTACGAAGAAACAACAGTA
>CAZXXB010000018.1:0-2022 GCA_964644185.1 uncultured Myxococcota bacterium | reverse complement strand
CACGTGCGTTCGTTGACCCCACATTGCGCGATTTCCGTTCTCAACGAGAAGGCGCCTGCGACGTGCCGGCGCTTTTCTCGACTCATTTGCGAGTTGTTGTATCGTCATGCCGCTCTCCACTTGAGTTCGAACCACATCATCATCCGCTTGTGTCGCAGCAGCCGGTGCGGCTGCTTTGCCAGCTTGCCTGATTGTGAGTCACCGGACCCCCGGCTTCTCTGACCGCATGCCGAACCTTTTCAGGGTACGGCAAAGCCGCGACCATAATCAAGCAAAAACGTCGCGCGACACACTTCTACCCTCTTCGCTCGGCGCCCCACGCGTGCGAAGTCTGGTTCTATGCGTCTGGTTATCGAACTCAGCCGCAAACGGCCGAGCGTCCCCTGCGATACGAACTCAGGATAGAAATGTTCGGCGGCGATTGCAATATCAAACCTTTTCGACTGCCACTCATTCTCCTTCAACCCCTTGATTCCATTCATTTTATAAGTTTGACCCCGGGTTTACTCACGAGCACTTCCGCGCTACGATCCCCCCCTGTCACCCGTCGAATCGGCAAATCTGGCCCGATCTCGCAGCCACGGCGCCAACTCGGATACCTTCCATCATGCAATTGGTTGAGTGTGTCGCAAACGTCAGCGAGGGCAGAGATTCCGAGACCCTGCGCCGGCTACGTGACGCCATCGTTGCTACCCCTAACGTTGCCCTGCTGCACGAAGACGCCGGATACGACGCGAATCGCACGGTGTTTTCGTTCGCCGGGCCGCCCGACGCCGTCGGCGACGCCGCGTTTCGCCTGGGTGCGACGGCTGCGCGCGAAATCGACATGCGGAATCACGCTGGAGCGCACCCATGCCTCGGCGCGCTCGATGTCTGCCCGTTTGTTCCGCTTGTAGACCTCACCATCGGCATGGCCGCTACCCTGGCCCGCAATGTCGGCTCTCGTCTCGCAAGTGAAGTCGGCGTACCCATCTACCTCTATGAACATGCCGCGGCGCGCAACGACCGACGCCTCCTCGCTCGCGTTCGCCGCGATGGCTACGCAGGGCTCGCGGCACGTCTCGAACACGGCGACGACCCACCCGACTTCGGACCTCAACACTTCACGCAAGACGTCGCGCGCACAGGTGCCTCCATCATCGGCGCGCGCAACATCCTGCTCGCCTACAACATCAACGTCGCGACGACCGACGTGACGCGCGTGCGTCCACTCGCGGCGCGGCTGCGTGAGTCTGGCGCGACGGGCGCGGGTGAGACACGACCCGGTATGTTCAAAGGATTACGTTGCATCGCCTGGTACATGCCTGCGTTTGGCTGCTGCCAGATCAGCATGAATGTGACCGACCTTCACGCGACGCATCCACACGAGGTGTTTGTCGCGGCAGAGCAGCTTGCACGCGACGCCGGGCTACGCGTCACCGGCAGCGAGCTTGTGGGCCTCACGCCACGTCGTGTGTTGCTTGACGCCGGCGCTTATTTTCTCTGGCGGCGTCCCCTGCACGACGACGACACGACAGGCGACGATGCAACGGCCCAGCGCCTGACCCGCGTCGCCATCGAACGGCTTGGACTTTCGAGCGTAAAACCGTTCGACCCCGAGACGCAGGTGCTTGAGGCGGTCTTGCGGCGCCACTTTCCGAACACACCCGCCATCATGTAAGTAGTGGGCACCGAAAAGGTTCATACTTCGCGCGCGAAGCGACCTTCGCCGCGCATCGAGAAAGCGAACGCACCATGCCCTCATTCGACATCGTCTCACGCATCGACATGACTGAAGTAAAAAACGCTGTGAATCAGGCGACGAAAGAGATCAGCCAGCGCTTCGATTTCCGCGGCGTCCACTTGAGCGAGGGCCAGCACGACCACGGCCGCGGCGAGGTGGATGACGCCCGGACGGCGCGGGATTTCCTGATGGAGCGCTATCCGGGGCTGCCCCTCCTCATCGCCGGTTTCAGCTTCGGCTCCCGCGTCGCCTTGCAATGCTGGCAGGGAGCGCGCCGGGTCTACGTTGTCGGCTTCCCC
>CAZXXB010000017.1:26726-26990 GCA_964644185.1 uncultured Myxococcota bacterium | reverse complement strand
AGCGGGCGGAAGTGGAGGCGCAGCGCACCCAGATCGAGGCGGAGCACTCGCCTTATAAAAGCTATTCCGACGGCTGAGTCCGCAACGCTTTGTAGCCACCCCAAGCGGCCGTAACCGTCAGGTCCATCGCCAGGGCCAAACGAGAACCGGCCAGCAGATCCACAGCCAGGTTTACACTCGTGCGTCCGAGCGCTTCACCGGCCAGCGGATTGCTGGGGTACAGGAGCGCCCCTCGCTGGCCCGCCCAGTCGGAGATGCGGCCCA
>CAZXXB010000017.1:25963-26633 GCA_964644185.1 uncultured Myxococcota bacterium | reverse complement strand
CAGCGAGCCCGCCAGATACCCGAGCGAGCCAGCGTTGGTAAATCCGCCCACCTGCGCCGGCAGCGAGCCGCTGCGTTGGCCCCGGACAGAAACGCGGCTTCGCGAGCCCCAGGTAGCGAGTCCCGGGGCTCCGGCGGCGGCGGAGGATCGGCCGGGGGGGCAGGAGACTGTGGCAACCTCGGCAGCGAGGGACGAATCGGAGACTGACAGATCTTCACGCTGTGGTGTTAGCATCTCGGGCTGAAAAGTGTGTGAAACGCCCCTGTTTCCGAGAAATTTCAGCTTCTCGGAGAACACTGGCGGAGGTATGAACATCGAGAGCGCCTCTATCCGCACCTTTGCGCGCCTGTCTCCCTTACCTCAGAACCGATCGGTGGGGGCACAGGACCATTCCGCTGGGCCGCAGGACCGGATCGAGCTTTCGCCCCCGCCGGGCAACGAGGACCCGCCGCCTCCGACGCCCCCTGAAACCGGACGCCTGGGTAAGCTGTTGCTGGCTGGCCTGGGCCTGGTGGGTGCTGTCGGCGGTGGAGCGGCTCTCTTTAACTCGGCTCCTCAAGCACAGGTCCAGCTACAGAAGATACCGAGCCAGACCTGGATGACGACCGCGGAAGAACAAGAACTAGGCCGCCAGGCCGCACAAGAAAACGAAGAACAGTCCCCAGTTTGG
>CAZXXB010000017.1:14444-25842 GCA_964644185.1 uncultured Myxococcota bacterium | reverse complement strand
CTACCTAGCGGGCACATCTACGTCACCCGCGGGATGTATGAAAAATACCCGGATGACGCCGAGTTGACGTTTATCCTGGGTCACGAAATGGCCCACGTTGAACAACGGCACGCGGTGGAGCGGCTCAACCAGACGGTGCTGCGTCGCCTTGGCACGTTGCCTATGCTGCTTAAACAGTGGCCCACCGCCCGGTCCGCCTTGGAACTGGGGGACCGGGTCATAGGCAATCGCTATGCTCAGGCGCAAGAACAGGAAGCGGACCAATTGGGCCAGCAGTATTTGGTGAGCATGGGTATGGATCCACACAAAGCGGTGGATGCCATGGTCCGGCTCCAGAGCCTGCAAAAGCACCACACCCCGCCAGTGGTGGAGCGGATTTTTAGCGATCACCCGCCAACTCCGGAACGCATTGAAGCACTGCGTCAGGGGGCGGCGAATTTCTCCCCGGCCCCCTGAGCGAGCATCCGCCGCTGGTTACCCGGCAGAGCGCTGGGCCAGCAGTAACTCCTGTTCCACCTGTAGCAAGTCTCGCAGCGCAATGAGCGCTTCTTTCACTTCCGCCGGCACTGCGGTAAGCATTTCCGTGAACACGCGCTCGGCGTGCTGGCGCAGTTTCGCCTGCAGACGAGCTGGCTTGACGGCACCTTCAGCGACATCGGCTTTCAGACGCGCATGCTGCGTCCGTTAATTCGCGGCCACATCTACCGCCCGTGGATTTCGTACTTCTTTCAGACCGAGCTTGCGACGGCGACGCCGCAATTGCTCGACATGCAGATCGACATTCACCCGTGGGAAGCATTCGGGGTGCGGTTTGGCCAGTTTCTCACGCCGTACTCGCGCGAGTTTCTGGTGCCGCTGCCGCTGATTCAGTTCCCTGATTTTGGCTTGGCCGACGACTATTTTCGCACTCACCGCGACACCGGCGTGATGGTCTACGGCATGCCGGCGAGCGCGCACTTCGAATATTACCTCGGCGTCTTCAACGGCAACGGGCTCAACAAGAAGGGACCGAACGACAACACCGGCGTGATGCCGATGCTGCGCCTCGTCGCGGCCCCGCTTGGCAAGGTCACCTACCATGATACCCCGTCGCTCGATGGGCCTGTACCGCTGCGCATCGCCATTGCCATCGACGCGTTCATCAACACGACGACACCCACGACGATGGTGGTCGATGCCGCGACGCAGACCCTCGTCGCGAAGAGCGGTGTCGACGTGTCAACGCGCAACGTCGGGGGCGACTTTACGCTGTATTGGGACCGCTTCGTGTTCATCGCTGAGGGTTTTTTTCGCGAGCGCGAGCCCGACGACACCCACGTGAAGACGCAGCAATGGGGCAGCTACGTGCAGACCGGTTACTTCGTGATGCCGAAGAGGCTTGAAGTTGCCGCGCGGGCAGGGTGGCTCGACCCCGACACGGGCGCGAAAAACGACTTCGTGCAGAGCTACGAGGGGTTGCTCAACACCTACGTTTACAAGAACCGCGTGAAGTTCAACCTGCGCTACCAGTTCACCCGCGCCGACGCCGACGCGCCCGCGCCGCTGCAAGTCAAAAAGGGCGATAGCCACGCGGTGACACTGCAAGCGCAGATCTGGTTGTGAGCCTCACACCTCTTCGTACGGGAACGGCGGCCAACCGAGCGGTTTGCCGCCGAGCAGGTGCATGTGCAGGTGGTAGACGCTTTGTCCGCCGTCGTTGTTGCAGTTGATGACGAGGCGGAATCCGTTTTGTGCGAGGCCCAGTTCGGCGGCGATCTTGCGCGCCGCGACGAAGAGGTGCCCCACCATCTCGGCTTGCGCGTCTTCGATGTCGTTGACCGTTGCGATCGGTGCTTTGGGGATTATCAACACGTGGGTCGGCGCCATCGGGTTCAGGTCGCGAAAGGCGAGCGCAAAGTCGTCTTCGTAGACGATTCCAGCCGGAATCTCCTTGCGCAAAATTCGGGCGAAGATGTTGTTGTTGTCGTAGCTCATGGTCGTTACCTCATCGCGGTCTGTTGGGTGTTGCGTTTTGGTTGGGGTCAACGCCGGGCGACATCACCACGCAGCGGCTCGACGAGCGGGGCCAGCGCCGCAAGCATCGTCTCGGTCACCGCCGCTTCGTCGCGCGCGGCATCGACAATCAGATGCGGAAAGCGCGTCGGTATCGCGCGAAAAATGTCCCGCACGCGCGTAAGGCGGTCGAGCGTCTCAAACGTGTCGGGCGTCGCGCCGCGCTTTTGCTGAATGCGGTGCAGGCTCTCTTCGGGGTCGAGGTCGAGCACAAACGTCATCGCCGGTACCGGGCACCACCCGGCGTGCAGCTTGTAAATGTCGGCGGGGTCGAGCCCTGCTGCGCCCTGATACGCCGCGGTCGAAAAGAAATAGCGATCGGTGATGACCACGTCGTGCTGCGTGAGCGCGTCGGCGAGCCACGTCACGTGCTCGCGCCGGTCGCTGACGAAAAGGTGCAGCTCGTCGTGGGCGCTCATCGCCGTGGCACCCGGCCGCGTCGCGTTGCGAATGCGCTGGCCGAACTCGCCATTGGTCGGCTCGAACGTTACGGCGACCGAGAGTCCGCGCGCTTCGAGCGCCGCCTTGAGACGCTTCACCTGCGTTGACTTACCGGCCCCGTCGACCCCTTCAAGCGCAACAAAAAGCCCCTCGTGTGTGCGCGACTTCGATGTCTCGTGGCGCGCGGTCTGGTTCGCGGCGTGGGTGGTTGCGGGTGTCGCCGCGTGCGTGGGTGTGTTGTTTTTGCTCATCGTGTGGCAAGAGTAGCGATGCGCCGCGCGGGTGGCAAACCGGCGACGCAGGGCAGGTGCGAACGTGAGGCAATTTCGTCAAGACAACGCTCGTCAACCTCTGCGTCGCAGCGCGACGCTGGCTGCGATGGCTGCCTTCGCGTTGACGGTCACGGCCGCAGCGATGACCACCGCCTGCGAGTATTCTTCCGACGGAGACCTCGTGACGGCGGGCGAGGGCTCGCGTCCGTTTTTGCTGCCGGGCGGTGCCGGCGGCGACACCCCGTTTTACGAGTACCCCGCCGAAGAAGAGACTGGCTGCGACGGCGACACAGCTTCAAGCGGTCCGTTCGCCTGGCCCGCAGAGTGCCGCTCGTACTACTTCACCGCCTGCTCGTGCTTCGGTGACACGTCCGACGAGTGTGCCGTCGTGAAGGGGCTCTTCGACCGGGCGTTCGTCGATGCGTGCGATCGCGACTTCACCGAAGACATCGCCGCGTGTCGTGAAGCGCTCACAAAATTCATCTGCAACATCGACCGCGACTGACCACGAATTTCTGACGTTCGGCGGCGGGCGTGCTCTCGGTTGCGTAAGCGGTACCAGATGCGAGCGAGCGTGGCGGTCAGGCAAAGCTCGACAACCGGCTGAAAATAAAAGACAAATCGCATGATCTGGGTCAAGGCGCCCGACCTTGGCCCGGTGTATGCACAGTTACCCTCGGAGGAAAAACGCAATGGCTTCCGAGCGACAAGAGAACTTGACACATCATGTTTCGGCACGGCACCAGTTGAGCACGCATTCACGTGACCAGCAAATCGCAGCGGCGACAATCTCCGCAAGCGGTGAGGGAGAGACGACCATGAAGACAACGACGGTAGCAGGCGGCGCTGACAACGGCTCGCATCTGTCGACCCCGGCGATGCGCAGGGCATCGGGTCTCGCGCTCTGGTTCCTGGTTGCACTTTTCGCGGTCTCGGGGCTCTCGGCCTGCGATGACGACGGCGACGACGACGACAGCACCAACACCGCTGGCAACGACGATGACGCCACCGCCGTCGATGACGACGATGACGATAATGATGACGATGACGATGACGACGATGACGACGACGATGATGACGACGACGACGATGATGACGTGCCCGTCGGTCAGAGTGAATTCGTCTCGGGCGTGAGCGACGGCGAAGATGGCAACCGTCCGCCAAGCGAAGGTGACGACGACGCATCGGGCGGCGATGGAGGCGGCGAAGAGCGCGCGGTCGAAGAGGCCGATCTCGTGCGCCTCGACGGCGACACCCTTTACGCCCTCAACATGTATCGCGGCCTCGTCGTGTTTGACCTTGCCGACGCCGACAACCCGAAGCGTCTGGGGCGTCTGCCGATCTTCGGCCAGCCGCTCGAAATGTACATTCGCGGCAACCGCGCCTACGTCGTCGTCTCGAACTACTACTCGTACTGGCGCGGCAGCGAGCTACCCGCCGATCTCACCGACCTCGGCGAACCGTTCTACGGCTCGCGCATCGTCGCCGTTGACCTAGCTGATCGCGCGAACCCGAGGTTCATCGGCGCCGTCAACATCGAGGGCAACATTGCCGACTCGCGCATCGTTGGCGACGTGCTCTACGCCGTCTCGACCCGTTATAGCTGGATGAACTACGGCGGCTCGCAAGACTGGGTTGATGAGACCGAAATTCTCAGCATCAACATCGAAGACCCGGCCTCAATGCGCGTCGTTGATCGCGAAAAGTTCGAAGGCTCAAGCTGGTTCATCCACGTCACCCGCGAGTCGCCCTACGCGGTCTTCATCGCGAGCCAGAACTACGGCGACAACTGGAACGAGAACAAAACCGACATCACCTACGTCGATATCGACGACGCCGACGGCGAAATCGAGGTGCGCGGGCAAGCCACCGTACCCGGCTACCTCGCCGACGAATTCAAGATGGATGCCTACGAAGGCGTGCTGCGCTCGGTCACCTATGACTGGAACGATCAGGGCGTCTCGACGCTCACCACCATCGACTTCAACAACGCCGATCAACCGCAAAAACTCGCGGCCCTCGAACTCGCCAAAGGCGAGCGTCTCTTCGCGACGCGCTTCGACGGTCCAGTCGGTTACGTCGTCACCTACTTCGTCGTTGACCCGCTGTGGGTCATCGATCTGACCGACCCCGCGAAACCCGTCATCGCCGGTGAACTCAAGGTACCGGGTTGGAGCCAGCACATCGAGCCGCAGGGCGACCGCCTCATCGCGCTTGGCGTCGACGACACCGACAACAAACGCCGCGTGATGGTCAGCATGTTCAACGTCGAAGACCTCACCAACCCCACCGAAATCAACCGCGCCAGCTTTGGCGACGGCTACTCGTGGACCACCGGCTACAGCGACTACAAATCGTTTCGCATCGAGCCCGACCGCAAGGCGATTCTGCTGCCCGTCAGCGGCTGGTCGGCCAACTGGGGCGAGTACCGCAGCTACCTGCAATGGCTCGACTACGACCATGACACCGGCGTCAAAGCCCGTGGTGGACTCGAAATGCGCGGCGACGTGACGCGCGCCTTCCACGTGCCCGTCAAAGACCGCGTGCTCGCCCTCTCAAACGATGCCCTGCATGTCGTTGACGACGCCGACCGCGACAACCCAACGCTGAAGGCCGAACTCGGCATCGCCGTTGACGTGCGCGACTTTGAGATCGTGAGCAACAACCTGGGGCTGCGCGTCACCGGCAACGGATACTACTGGCGCGGCAACTCGACCAACGTCCGCCTGCAGACCGTGGCGCTTTCCGACCCTGATGGAGACCCGCTCGGCGAAGTCAAAGTCCCCGGCTATCAGGCATGGGTGCGCAAGGCCGCCGATGAGCAGTTCGTCTTCAGCTACGAGTCGGGCGACGATTACTACGCCCGCGCCAACGTGACGCAGCTCGATCTCGCCAACCCCGCAAAGCCGAAGCTCGGCGAAAAGCTGGCGCTGCCCGAAGGTACCCAGTTCAACTTCGGCAGCTACTACGGCGGCTACTGGTACGGCGAGGGCGACGATGTGGCGGCGGGCGACGGCTTTGGTATCCACGTCGGCAACTGGGGCGGCTCGTCCGATGCCCCCGCATTCACGACGAAGGGTGCCGCGGCGTTCGACTTCTACCCGCGCTACAACTACGACGGTAACGGCAACCCCTCGATTGATCTCCCCGCCTACATCGACGTCGTGCCCGACTACGAGCCCGACGTGAAGCCCGGCGACCCGTACTCCGAGCTTTACGCCTACCGCTACGTGCAGCTCGCGCAACTCACCGGCGAAGATGCCCCGCGCGTCGGCAAGCTGCTTCGTATCCCCGCGAGCTACGGCTACTACTACGGTGGCGCGGTGGTCTTCGGCGACACGCTCTACGTCAGCTACGGCGAGCCGCTCGAAAAAGACGACCCGTACGGCCGCAGCTACGTGAAGTTCTTCTTCGTCGCGGTCGATTTGAGCGACGTCGATAACCCCACCTGGGGCAGCCCAATCAACATTCCGGGTGCGCTCGTCCACGTTGCCGACAACGGCAAAGACATTCGCACGTGGGAAACGAACTACCTGCCGCCGAAAGAAATCTGCGCCGAGCTCGACGAGAAGCGGGGTGCCGACGGCGAGTACGACTACGACAACCTCACGCCCGAAGAATGGAACACGTACTACGCGAACGACTGCTACTCGCGTCCGTTCGAGCGCAAGCTGCACGTGTTGACCGTCGCCGACGGCAAAGCCTACCTGCAGGCGACCTACAACGCGGGCGGCGACTACGGCGACTTGTGGATCGACGGCGACGTCGCAACCTACGCTTCGAGCCTGTGGGGCTACATCAACGCGAAGGGCGAGTTCGTAAAGGGCAGCTACTACGGCAGTGGCACCGTGAGCGACGACGAGCCCGTGCGCTACACGAATCAGCTCATCGTCAAGACCATCGACCTCAACGGCACGGGCAAGCTCGCGACGCTTGGCAAGCTCGAACTCATGGGCGGCGGCTACATGCGCGACGTCACCGATGGCTTCGGCTTCGCCAACCCGTACAGCCTGCCGGGTTTGCTCTCGATCGACATGACCGACCCGGCGAACATCAGGCTCGGCAAGTTTCTCCCGACTTCGGGGTACGTCACCGACGTGAAGGTTCACAACGGCAAGGTCTACATGGCGATGGGCCCCTGGGGCGTCGTCTCGTTCAACCTCGAATAACCCGCCTGCCGCGCACCACCGCGCGGCCTGCAACAACTGCTTGCGCGTCCGACGATTTCGCGTCATCGTCGGACGCTCTTTTTTTTGTGCCCGCCGTACCGTCGTCGTACTGCAGGCGCTACCTGTCTGCTGGCTCTACCTGTGTGCGGTGTGTCGCGCACATCGAGTTGAAGGGGAACTGCCATGTCACGCGTTTCGGTGCTCGTTCGATTCTACCTCGCTGGCCTTGCGCTCACGCTCGCGCTGACCTCGTGCGGCGATGAAGAGATTCTGGGCGACGGTGACACCGCGCTTGCAGGCGAGACCACCGCTGCGACCGACGACGACACCGCTTTTGAAGACGAAGGCTGCACCAAAGACGCCGATTGCAAGGGCGACCGCATCTGCATCAACCGACTCTGCGTTGACCCCGCCACGACCGGCAACGACGACGACGCCAGCAACGACGACGACGCTGCAAGCGACGACGACGACGCGAGCAACGACGACGACGCAAGCGACGACGACGACGCGACGACCGGCGATGACGACGACTCGACCGGCACGAGCGATGACGACGACACCGGCGATGACGACGACGACGAGACCAACGACACGTTCATCGACGACGCCTCGCAGTGCACCGACATTCTCGAAAAGGGCTACGCCTGCGACAACGCGCTGCCCGCAACCTGCCCCGACGGCATCTGCTTACTCGGTACCTGCATCGCCCCCGCACCCCCCGCCGACCGCTGGAACACATGCGACAACGGCTTTTGCGCCACCTGCGAAAACGACGGACAATGCCCCGCCGACTGCGGCCCGCAACCCACCTTCACCGGAAAAAAAGAGTACAACAACGACACCACGATCTCGGTCTGGGTCCACGGCTTCAGCAACAACAGCGCCGACGAACTCGAAAACACCGTCTTCGGCGCCGACCGCGGTTGCAGCGACGTGTTCCGCCGGGTCAAACAGTTCGGCGTCGATAACCCCTGCTGGGAAAACGGCGCCCAGACGACCGCCGCCAACCACCTCTCAGCCGTCGAATACTACGGCGCCAAGCCCGCCTCGTGGATGTCGCCCGCCGACATCGCCGAAATCGAGCAATACCCATACAGCAACGGAACGACGGGGCTCGAACGCTACGCCCGCATCGTCGCGAAATTCGTAAAGCACAAGCTCGCCGTCACCGGCGCCACCCACGCGCAGATCGCCTGCCACTCGATGGGCTGCCTCATCACCCGCCACATGATCGAAAACGACCTCGAAGGGCTCGCATCGGGCAACAAGATCGTCCGCTGGTTCACGAGCACCGGCGTCATCGCCGGCGCTCGCCTCGCGCGCCTCTACGACAACCCCACCGTGCGCGACATCGCCGAACTCATCGGACTCGAACTCGGCGACTTCATCATTATGAACCCCGACCCCGTGCAAGACTTCACAGCCCGTTGGGATCACAAGCTGCAAGAGGGCAACAACCCCCTCTTGCGCGACATGATCATCCACCACCACGCCGCCACCGACCCGCGCATCGCCGAGGCGCTCAACATCGAACTGCTCAACCTCAACAACCCCGACAACGAACCCAACGACGGCATCATGTTCACCTTCGATCAGTTCTTCCACAAACAGTCCGAAGAGGCGTCGTTCCACCTTCCACGCAACAAGGGCACCCTCGCCTCGACCCACTCGTTCGCCTACTACGACCACATGACGCTGCCCGACACCGAATCAACCGGCGTCCTCGCCACCGCGGGGCTCTTCCACCGCCGCAAGGTGCGCATCACGCTAAAGCAGCTCGACCTCTACAAGAGCCGCGAAAAAGGCTCGATCATCGACTTTGCCGAAGAGGGTGAAGGCGACTCTGAACTCGCGGTCGAATCGCAGGTTCGCTACAACCCCTACCTCAAAGACACCTTCGGCCGCGACGTGCTCGTGCATGAGACGAAGATCGCCCACCGCTCGCCCGACCTCTTCACGATGAAGGCCGGCGAGGGCAAAGTCGTCGATTACGAAGTCTTCGCCGGGCCCATCTTCGACGACCAGACCTCGCTCACACTCAACGCTTCGATTCAGGAAGTTGACCGCTACGCGCGCTTCGGCATTCAGGAAAGTCTGCTCGACGACGGCGACGAGGTCTGCGCATTCAACGGCGTCGTCGAGCTCAAAGACGGCACGTTCGAAGGTTCGAGCGAGTTTGCCCGCTGCGAATTCGAAGTCAAAATCTACGAGCTGTATTGAGTGATCAATCGGTCGCGCTTCAGCTTGTCGTGAAGCGCCTGCGAAGCGAGTCACGAGGCGCGCACGTCACGGTGCAAGCCAACCCTTCACGCGGTACTCTTCTACGAGGTCGCGCGCCGTCTCGTGAAACCTGCGCGGCGTGTAATGCAGCGCATGTGCCGCACGCGCCGATGAAAACCAGTTGTAGCGCCCCGCGTGATAACGAAAATCGCCGCTCACCGGCATGCGCACACCCGTCAGCGTTCGCAGCGCGCCCATCGCAAGCGTCGTCGCCACGACCGGGGCAAGCGGCACCGTCACGCGCGTCACCACTTCATTCAGCACCGACCCCGTGCGTCCCTGTGCCGCGGCAAGTGCGCGCGCAATCTGCGTGTAGGTCAACGTCTCCCCACCGAGAATGAACCGCCGCGCCGCAGGCTCGCTGCGCCCGTGCGCGAACGCCCAGTCGAGCGCTGCAAGCGTGCCATCGGCCACGTCACGCACGTCGCACACCGTCGCCCCGCCCGGCGGCAGCGGAACACGTCCCGCCGCCCGCAACAGCTTTCGCCGCTTACCCCGCACATCACCCGGACCAAACACCCACGCCGGGTTGACGATCACCGCATTGAGTCCCGCCGCGTATTCGCTCTGCAACGCAAGCTCGGCCTCGTATTTCGACACGTGATAGGGCAGGGGCACCGCGTACGCGTCGAACCGCGCCGTCTCGTCGAGCGTCTCTTTCGCAAGGCTTCCGCGCGCAATCGCCGCGACCGAGCTCACATGCACCATCGCCCGCACATTGGCGCGCCGCATGCGCCACGTTGCGTGTCCCCTCGACGTTGACCGTCTGCATCGTCGTCGCGCTGACCCCCGACGATGACGTCACCCCCGCCACGTGAATCACCGCATCGCACCCGCGCATCACCTCGACGAGCCGCGCACCGTCAAACAGCGTCGCTTCCACAGGCTCGACGCACGGCGCAAAGGTCGCAAGCCGCGACGTGTTCGGACGAATCAGCGCCCGCACCTCGTCACCGCGCGCACCGAGTGCGGCGACAATCGAGGTTCCGAGGTAACCGGTCGCTCCGGTGACGAATAGGCGCATGGTGACCCGTGTGATGCGCGCAGAGGGTGCCGCGTCGTGCTCGGGCGTGCTATACCGTTTGTCGGTGCGTCGCGCCAATCGCGCCACCCATGATGAGGAACCACTCGATGCCAGCGAACCTCCCGATGCAACCAAACCTGCGTAAACGCCTCCAAAACGTCGCGACGCTCGCGTTCACCACCGCCGCCCCTGTCACCCTCGTGACCGCGCTCGCCTTGCTCCCCACATTCGGCAGTGGCGTGGCCCGCGCCGCAGACCCCGCGCCAGACAACGTCGTCATCGAGGCGACCGCACCCGCTTCAGTTACCCCCGGCAAGCCCTTCGCCGTCACCTACACCGTCAAACCCGTCAACGGATTCAAAATGAACCCCGACGCCCCCGACAAGTCGGTCGTGCGCGTCAGCCTCACGCCGCAAGACGGGCTCACCCTCGACAAAAAAGAAGCCGACGGAACCGCCTTTGCCGATGTCCGCAAAGAGCCGAAGCTCACCATCAGCGCCACCGCCGCAAAGCCCGGCAGCTATACCCTCGCCTCGTCGTTCAAGGCCATCATCTGCACCGCCGAGGTCTGCACCCGCCCAACGGTGGCAAAGTCGGTCACCGTTGTCGCGAAGTAGCGAGGGCGCTATCCTCGTGCCCCAGCGTACCTTCGCTCTCGCCGTCGTCGCTTTCGCAACCCTGCCGTGCTGACGGGCGTTTGTTACGAGATCGTTTCGCGCCGCACCTCGCCGCGTCGTGCGCGACGCGCTAATGAGGCCCCATCATGACCGCTACATCTACGTCTCGCACTGCTTCGTTCATCTCGCTCTTCGCGCTCGTGCTTCCACTCGCGCTCACCGTCCCCGCATGTGGCGGCGACGACGACGACGATGGCACCGCCGACGCCGACACCGCCGGCACCGACACCACCGACACGGGCGACACCGGCGGCGCGACCGACACTGGCGCCGATACCACCGCTGACACCGACACCACCGGAGACACCGCGAGCGACGACGACGACGCGACCAACGACACGAGCGACACCTCCGACACCGATGGTTCCGACGACGACGACACCGCCGATACCGCCGACACAGGCGAAACAGGCGCCACCGCCGACACGGGCGACACAGGCGACACGAGTGCCACCGGCGACACCGCCGACACCGCCGATA
>CAZXXB010000017.1:4246-14430 GCA_964644185.1 uncultured Myxococcota bacterium | reverse complement strand
CGACACCAACGACACCGACGACACGAGCGACACCGACGACACCGACGATGGCAACGACCTCTGGGTGCCACCCCCGCGCGAGCCCGAAAACCCAGTCGAATTCGCCGCCGAATCCATCGCCCCCGACAACAACCTCTTCCCCTACGGTATCGCCGCCGGTGAGCCCCGCCCAGACGCCATGCTGCTCTGGACCTTCGCCTCATCGCCCGCCAACATTCGCCTCAAGGTCTGGGTCGAAAACGTCGACCCCAACAACCTCAGCGTCATCGATCTGCTCGTCGATGAACCCATTACCCCCGACGCTGGTGGATTCATCCACGCCATCGTCGACGGCCTCGTCCCCGGCACCTACCATCGCTACGCCTTCTTCGCCGAAGCCGTCGCTGGTGCCCCCACCGCGCGCACCGACATCGGCACCTTTCTCACGCCCCCACCCGACGGCGAACTCGTGCGCCTCACCTTCACCGGAACCTCGTGCACCAACGACAACGAAGAGCCCTACAAAGTGCTCCTCAACGCCGCCGACCGCGACGAAGCCGACCTCTTCTTGCACCTCGGCGACCAGGTCTATGCCGATGGAAGCGAATCGGTCGCCGACTTCAACGGCGTCTGGCAGCGCAACCGCAAAACCCACGCCTATCGCCGCACCCTGCGCCGCAACGTCACCCTCGCCACGTGGGATGATCACGAAGTCGACAACAACTGGAACCCCGAGCGCATCGACCCCACCGTGCGCGACAACGGCCTCGACGCCTTCTTCAACTGGAACCCCGTCGCCCGCGACCCTGTCTCGCCCCGCAAACTCTGGCGCAGCCACAAGTGGGGCGACACCGCCGAATTTTTCGTCCTCGACTCGCGTGCTGAGAGACTCCCCTCGACCCGCACCGGCGCCTCGCCCCAATACGTCAGCGACGATCAGCTCAACTGGCTCAAAGAAGCCCTCAGCGACTCAACCGCCGTCTACAAGATCATCCTCAACTCAGTGCCCATCATCGACATGCCCGGCCTCTGGGATGCCGCCGCGAGCGACCGCTGGGAAGGCTACAACGCCCAACGCCAGGTGCTCATCGACCACATCGGCGGCAACCAGATCAAAAACGTCTTCTTCGTCACCGGCGACTTTCACATGACCGGCGTCGGCACCCTCGGCAAACCCGGCGAAGACGGCGACGCAATCTGGGAATTCTGGATGGGCCCGGGCACGCAATCGAACCCGCTCGGTACACCGCGCCCCACGCTGCCCCTGCCTAACCTCGACCCCATGCCCGCCGACCAGTTCCTCTTCGGCTACCCCACCGTCACCTCGACCTTCGTCGATATCGACCCCTCCGCAAACCCGCCGACCCTTACCGTCCGCTACTACGACGAAGACGACGACGAACTCTTTCGCGTCACCTACGCCGATGGCAAGCCCATCTCGCAGACGACGCAACCCATCGTGAAATCGCACGACCCGCGCATCATCGCCCCCGAGAGTGCCTACTCGCGCTGGCGCAAAAAGATCGAGCCGTCACTCTGGCAATCGGGCTACTACGCCCCCGACATCATCTGGGGCGCGGCGAAATAACCGCACGCGCCTGCATGACGCGCTCTGACCGCCATGTGCCTGCGATGGTTGTACGATGTGTCTGCAATCTATGTGCGATGTGAACGCGATCTGAACGCGGCGAGACTGAAATCACGCCGCCGCGGCTGCCTGAGTCTGCGCCGCTTTGCTGCTCGCAAACGCCTTCGCCACCCGACTCTCGGTCGTGCGCCCAAGCGCGTTCGAGATGAACTCGCCCGCGTCGATTAACCGCGCGAGATCAACCCCCGTCTCGACACCCATCGCGTGCAGCATGTGCACCACGTCTTCGCTCGACACGTTGCCCGTCGCCGTGCGCGCATACGGGCAACCACCGAGACCCGCCACCGACGCATCGACCACCGTCACCCCCATCTGCAACGACGCCACGATATTCGCGAGCGCCATCCCCCACGTGTCGTGAAAGTGCACCGCCACCGCAGGCAGCGGAACCTGCCGCGCCACCCGCTCAATCGTCTCACCCACCAACACCGGATTCGCAATCCCAATCGTGTCGCCCAGCGCCACCTCGTAGCAGCCAAGCTCAAACAGCCGCCGCGTCACATCGGCCACCGCCTCAATCGCCACCGCCCCCTCATACGGGCACCCAAACGAGCACGACACATACCCGCGCACGCGCACCCCGTCATTCGTCGCCACCTCTGCGATCGGCGCAAACCGCTCGAAGCTCTCGTCAATCGAACAGTTGATGTTCTTCTGTGAAAACGACTCGGTCGCCGAAGCAAAAATCGCCACCTCGCGCGCCCCACACGCCACCGCCGCCTCATACCCACGCAGGTTCGGCACCAGCGCCGTAAACGCCGTGCGCGCGTTCGCCGCAAGCGCCGACATCACCGCCTCGGCATCGCGCATCTGCGGCACCCATTTCGCAGAAACAAAACTCGTCGCCTCAACCGTCGCCAACCCCGACGCCGCAAGCCGATGAATCAACTCGAGCTTCACGTCGGTCGGTACGAACAGCGGCCAGTTCTGCAACCCATCGCGCGGACCCACCTCAACGATGCGCACGTGCCGTGGCAGCCCCACCGCGCGACCCCGCTCCGGGCTCACCACGACCGGCACCTCGTTGCATACGTCGCGCTCACTCATCGCTACTCGGCTCCCTTCGCCGTAAAATCGACCAGCGCCTCGCCCTCTCGCACGAGCTCTCCCTCGGCAAAGCGCACCGCGTTCACAATACCATTTCTCGGCGCAAGAATCGTGTTTTCCATTTTCATCGCTTCGAGAATCAGAAGCGGCTGCCCCCTCTGCACCGTCGCCCCATCCGCCACCAGCACCTTCGTCACCTTGCCCGGCATGGGGGCCGAAAGCCGCCCATCCGAACTGCCGTCATCCACATCGACGAGCCGCGTCGGGTCAAACCGCAACAGCCGATACGACTGCCCCGCGTACAATATCGTCAGCTCGTCGCACCGCTTCACCACCCGCGCCGTCACCCGCAACGAACCAATGCACGCCGCGATGCCCCCCAGCGGCTCAATCTCGGCGCTCGCCTCGCACGTCTCGCCGCTCGCGAACGTCAGCCGCAACCCGCCATCACTCACGTGCCGCACACGCACCGACACGTGCTCTTCACCATCAACGAACGTCAGCAACTCGTCGGCGTCGGCGTTGATGCGAAACGTCCCCAGAAGCCCCCATGGAGAATACGGGTCGCCGCTCGCGAGCGTCGCATCGCGAAGCTCACTTGCCCGCGTCAGCATCTCATACAGCGCCGCCAGCGCAAGCACCGTCTCGCTCGCGGGGGTTGGAGCCGGTAAAAGCGCCGCCTCGTGCCGCGCGATAAACGCCGTGCTCAACTTCGCCGCGATGAAATCGGGGTGCGTCGCAATCGCACTCAAAAACGACGCGTTCGTCGTCACCCCGACGATCTCGCACCGCGACAACGCATCACGCAGCCGTCGCGCCGCAAGCTCGCGCGTCTCATCCCACACGATCACCTTCGCGATCATCGGATCATAATTGACCGTCACCTCGTCGCCACTTCGCACCCCCGCATCAACCCGCACATGCGGCGTCGCTTCGGGAAAGCCAACATGCGCGAGCTTGCCCGTCTGCGGCAAAAAACCTTTGCGCGGGTCCTCGGCATACAGCCGCGCCTCCATCGCATGCCCGTTGATCTTCAAATCAGCCTGCGTCGCGGGCAACGCCTCACCCGCCGCAACCCGCACCTGCCACTCGACGAGATCATACCCCGTCACCATCTCGGTTACCGGATGCTCAACCTGCAACCGCGTGTTCATCTCGAGAAAATAGAACGCACCATCCGGCGCCATGATGAACTCGACCGTACCCGCATTCGTGTAACCCACCGCCCGCGCCGCCTCGACCGCCGCCTCGCCAAACCGCCTGCGCAACGCATCGCCGAGACCCGGCGCTGGAGCCTCTTCAATCACCTTCTGATGCCGCCGTTGAATCGAACAATCGCGCTCAAACAGGTAAACATAGTTGCCGTGCGTGTCGCCAAACACCTGCACTTCCACGTGCCGCGGCTCTTCGACGTACTTCTCCAGCAGCATCACCTCGTCGCCAAACGCCTTGCGCGCCTCGCGCCTCGCCCCTTCGAGCGCCGCATCAAACTCGTCAGGCCCATCAACCCTCCGCATCCCCTTGCCGCCACCACCCGCCGCCGCCTTCAACAAGACCGGAAACCCCATCCGCACCGCCGCCTCACGCAGCTCATCATCCGTCGGATTCGCCCCATACAACCCCGGAACCACCGGCACCCCCGCCTTCTCCATCAGCGCCTTCGCCGCGCTCTTCGATCCCATCGCCGCAATCGCCGACGCCGGTGGCCCAATGAACGTCACCCCGTCGGCCTCGCACGCCGCCGCGAACGCTTCATTCTCGCTCAAAAAACCGTAACCCGGGTGCACCGCCTGCGCCCCCGTCTTGCGACACGCCGCGAGTATCGCATCGACCCGCAGGTAGCTCTCGCCTGGCGCCGCGCCGCCAATCTGCACCGCCTCATCGGCCATCGCCACATGCATCGCCCGCGCATCCGCCTCTGAAAACACCGCCACCGTGCGAATACCTAGCCGCTTCAGCGTGCGCATGATGCGGCACGCAATCTCACCGCGATTCGCGACGAGCACTTTGTCAAAGTAGCCTCGCTGCCGCATCGTCATGCTGCCCCTTTTTCGTCGCTTCTGCCCGCGTTGATCCACGACGGCGAGCGCTTGTCGAGAAACGCCGTCAGCCCCTCTTTGCCTTCGTCAGAGCCGCGCAGCCGCGCGATGAGTTGCGCAGTCTCTTCACCAAGGTCGCCCGTACCCGACGTGACGAGCCGCACGAGCGATTTTGCCGCATCAAGTGCCAAAGGCCCCCCCTTCAGCAACTCGCCAATGATCTCACGCGCCCGCTCATTGAGCAGCGCTTCGTCGCACACCTCATGCACGAGCCCCACACGCAACGCCGTCGCCGCGTCAAACCGTTCCGCCGTCTGAAAGTAGCGCCGCGCCTGACGCGCGCCCATCGCCGCCACCACAAATGGAGAAATCACCGCCGGCACGAGCCCCAGCCGCACCTCAGACAGCGCAAACGTCGCCCGCGGCGCACAGAGCGCGATGTCGCAGCATGCGATAAGCCCCACGCCACCACCAAACACAGCCCCCTGCACGAGCGCCATCGTCGGCTTCGGCAACGTGTCGAGCCGCGTCAACATCGCCGCGAGCTTGCGCGCATCGGCAACATTTTCATCAAACCCATAACCCGCTGCCCGTTTCATCCAGTTGAGGTCGGCCCCCGCCGAAAAGCTCCTGCCCGCTGCCCTCAGCACCACCACCCGCACCCGCGCGTCGTCGGCAAGCGCCGCAAGCGCCGCATCGATCTCGCCAATCAGCGCGTCGTCAAACGCATTGTGCAGCGCCGGACGATTGAGCGTCAGCGATGCAACGCCCGCCTCATCGATCGCGATAAGCAGGGCAGGGGGCTTCTCGGTGGGCACGCTCGCGCCCGTTGTCTCGTGCTCTCTCATCTCGCAACCACCTCGCGCGCACGCGTGCGCGAACCTCACATGCGAAACACGCCAAACCGCATCTCAGGTATCGGCGCATTGAGCGACGCCGAGATCGCAAGCCCCAGCACGTCGCGTGTCTGCGCCGGGTCAATGATGCCGTCATCCCACAGCCGTGCCGTCGCGTAATACGGGTTGCCCTGCCGCTCGTACTGCTCGCGAATCGGCGCACGCGTCGCCTCTTCTTCCGCCGCCGAAAACGTCCCCCCGCGCGCCTCGATGCTCTCGCGCTTCACCGTCGCAATCACGCTCGCCGCCTGCTCGCCACCCATCACCGAGATGCGCGAGTTCGGCCACGTAAACAAAAACCGCGGCTCATACGCCCGCCCACACATCGCGTAATTGCCCGCGCCAAAACTGCCACCGATCACGACAGTGAACTTCGGCACGTTGGCGCACGCCACCGCCGTCACCATCTTCGCGCCATCTTTCGCGATGCCCCCCGCCTCGTACTTCTTACCGACCATGAACCCCGCGATGTTCTGCAAAAACACCAGCGGAACCTTGCGCTGACAGCACAGCTCGATGAAATGCGCCGCCTTCAGCGCCGACTCCGAAAACAGAATGCCGTTGTTCGCGACGATACCGACCGGGTACCCGTGAATCCGCGCAAACCCACACACAATCGTCGTGCCGTAAAGCGCCTTGAACTCTTCAAGCTCGCTCCCATCGACGATGCGCGCAATCGCCTCACGCACGTCATACGGCTTGCGCAGGTCTTGCGGCACCACCCCATACAACTCGCTCGGGTCATAAAGCGGAGCCATCGGCTTTGCCACATCGAGCTCGACCCGTTTTGTGCGATTGAGATGCGCCACGATGCGCCGCGCAATACCCAGCGCATGCGGGTCACTCACCGCATAGTGGTCGGTCACGCCCGATGCGCGCGCATGCACCTCGGCACCCCCCAACTCTTCCGCGCTCACCACCTCGCCCGTCGCCGCCTTCACGAGCGGCCGCCCACCGAGAAAAATCGTCCCCTGATTGCGCACGATGATGCTCTCGTCGCTCATCGCCGGTACATACGCACCACCCGCCGTGCACGAACCCATCACGACCGCAATCTGCGGAACCCCCGCCGCCGACATGTTGGCCTGATTGTAGAAGATGCGACCGAAGTGCAACCGATCAGGAAACACCTCATCCTGATTCGGCAGATTCGCCCCACCCGAGTCAACGAGATAAATGCACGGCAGGTTGTTCGCGAGCGCCACCTCTTGCGCCCGCACATGCTTTTTCACCGTCAGCGGATAATACGTGCCGCCCTTGATCGTCGCGTCGTTCGCAACAATCACGCACTCGCGACCCGCGACGCGCCCCACCCCCGTGATGATCCCTGCGCTGTGAATCGGCTCATCGTAGACCCCATACGCTGCAAGCGCCGACAATTCGAGAAACGGCGTGTTCGGGTCGAGCAACTGCGCGATGCGGTCGCGCGGCAGCAGCTTTCCACGCTCAAGGTGACGCGCCCGCGAGCGGTCATCGCCCCCACGCGACACCCTGGCCGTGACGCTTCGCAGTTCGCTGACGAGCGCGCTGTTGGTCGCCGCGTTCTCGCGAAACGCCGCGTCGCGCGGTGAGATCATGCTTCGAATGACACCCATGAATCGTGCTCTGCCGGTGGCCGAGGCGGTCACCTCGCGGTTCGTTGACCCCGGTCTTTTGCACGTTCAGAACCCGAACTGCAACTGCACCCGCACCCGTGCATCATTGCGCACTGCGGCAGGCGCCGTCTCGCTGCGCAACAGGCTCGCATCGGTCTGCAACTTCAACTGATGCATCGCAAACATCACGTTGAAGCCGAGCGTCGTCTCATCGCTAAACCGCGCGCTCCCCGCGTTCTCGAACTGCCCGTCAAATCCGGAAAGCTCGTCGTCATCGAGACCTTCGCGCAACAGCGCAATCTCACCCGGCACGGCATCTGTCAGCGCCCGCGCATAGCTCACCACCGCGTACCGCAGCGCAAGCTCAAACATCGCATTGAACCGATAGATGCCCTCGGCGATGCCCCCCGTCGCCGCCGGCTCAAAGTACCCGCCCGTGCTCGCCTTAAAAAACCCCTGATACCCCGTCAACGCGAGCGCAAACCGCTCGACCTGCATCAACGCCTCAAGCGCCGCACGCGCCGAAAAATCGTCGGTCACGACAGGCTGTGCGTCTGCCGCAAAACTCACCCCGACGCTAAACCTCGGCTGCAACCCCGCCCCGCGCAACCCCGGCGCGTTGCCATAATCGCTCACATCAACCCCCGGCTGATTCCACGCAAACCGCAACATCAACTCGGGGTGCAACTCACTCGGCGCCGAAGGGTCCGTGAGATCCGATGGATTCGGCACGGCGCGCCCAAACGCATCGCCCACCGCCACCCCGTGCGACGGCTGCGCGTTGATGCCGGTAAACACCCCAAACGCGTACTCAAACTCTTGCGGCTGCTCGTAGCCGTTGTGCAGCATTGCCCCAATCTGCCGCTCCGCGCCAAACGCCCGCGTCGTCAGCGCCCAGTCAACAAACGCCAGTCGCTGATGCGTGTTGATGCGATACCGCGTGAATGGAACCTTCCACTGCCCGACCCGCAACCGCGCGTGCGTGTGCCCCGTCCAGTCGAAAAACAGATCGAGCAACGCGAGCCTGCCCGGCACGAGATTGAACTGCGTCGAATACGCGAGGCTCCGGTCAATCAGCGTCCCCGCGAGAAACAGTCGCAGCCGACGAAACTCGACCCCCAGCGTCGTGTCGCGCGTACCCACGTCGGTCACGCTCTCGACGTTCGTGACATTCGCCATCACCTGCGTCGTAAACCGAAACTGCACGCTGTTGCGTCCCGAAGCGTCACGCACCTCGAACGGACCAATCTGCGGCACGATTGGCTTCTCAAACGTCGCCCCGTCGCTCGCCGCCTCTTGCTTATCCGCCTCACGCTCAACCTCACCTGCTTGCGGCGCATCGGCTTCATCGCTCGCCCATGCCCATGCCGGCGCGCACGCCGCCCCCACCGCCGCCGCCATCCCCACCACCATCGCCGCGATTGTCGCCTCACCCACGAGAGCGACCGGCAATATTCGCTTCGACCAACCGCTCATGGCGCATCAGCTTCTCGCACGCGCCGCAGCGCGCGCAACACCTGCTCATCGCTCACCAGCACCTCCATCGCGAGCCGCACCTTGCGCTTCCAATTCGGACGCTCGCGCGTCGTGCCCGGCCAGTTCTGCGACTGCGTCTCTCCCCACAGGTCTTCAACGTTGATCGTCACAAAGCTCACGTCGCGTTTCAACAGCCCGCACACGATCGCAATCGCCACGTCTTCTGGCGCTACCTCTTCTGGCGCTACCTCTTCTGACGCTACCTCTTCCAGCGCCTCGCCAAACTCAGCCGCAATCGCCGCCCGCACCCGCCCCCGATACGCGCGAATGCTCTCGGCGGCCCACTCATCAATCAGCCCCAAATCAACCTGATCCGCCGCATCATCACCCTTCCACCACGCCGCAAACGGCACCGTGTCGTGCGTATTCAGGCACGCCGCCGAGTGCTTCGGCACCCGGTCGAGTATCCCCGCCTCATGCGGCGTCAAATCAAACTGCACGACCCCGATGCGCCGCACCCCATGCTCTTGCATCTTGCCGCGAATGCTCTCGGGCACCGTCCCCAAATCTTCGCCCACCAGCATGCACTGATGCCGATGCGACGCGATGCAAAACACCGCGTAAAACTCATCCGCCGGATACTTCACATACGCCCCATCGGTCGCCGCGAACCCGTTCGGCACCACAAACAACCGATGAAACCCCATCAGGTGATCGATCCGCAGCACACCGCAAAACGGCATCAGGTGCGACAGCACATCGCGCAGGTACCGATAGCCGCTCTCGCGCAACCCATTCGGCTTCAGCGGCGGAAACCCCCACGACTGCCCCGCCGTAAACAGCGAATCTGGCGGAGCACCACCGCCCACCCCCCACGCAAACGCCTCGCGATACCGCCACGTGTCGTACCCATCGGGGTGTACCCCAAGCGGATAATCGAGAAAGAAATGCGTCCCCGCGCTCAGCGCCTTCTCGCGCGCCATCGCAAGCTGTTCCACCGCCACAAACTGCGCATACACATACGTCTGCGCCGCCAGCGGGTCATAGTCTTCCGCCGTCAGCGTTCCGCTGCGCAACGGCTCAGGCCACGCCGGCGCACCGCGATTTTGCCGCTCGCACACCGCGCGAAACTTCGCGTAATCGAGCACATCAGGGTTCGCCGCGATAAACCGCTGCAACGCCGCAACCCGCTCGGGCCCCACCGCATCGACAAAGCCGCTCATCCGCTCGATCAATGACCGCCTCAGCGTCATCGTCGCCCGATAATCGACGTGCGGTTCTTTCGCGAGACGCGCCTTCTCCGCCAAAAACTCCGCCGACTCCGCGTACCGTTGCGCCGACGGGCACCGCTCAAACTCAGGCGCCGCCATCGGGTCAACGTAAAACTCGTTCCAGTAAAGCCGCGTCACCGGCGAGTACGGGCTGGGGTCATACGGCGAGCCCCCCAGAAACGTCGGAAACAACGGCAGCGTCGCCGCGAAATTGCCACCCTCGCGCCCAACGA
>CAZXXB010000017.1:3276-4232 GCA_964644185.1 uncultured Myxococcota bacterium | reverse complement strand
CCCGAGGTCGGTGTAGCCGCCCGAGCCAAGCCCCCCCTCGCGATGCAGCGCATACGTCGGCGCAAACAGCCCCCACCGCGCCGACTCGCGAGATGCCGACGGCTCATACGCCCCAAACGCCCTCCGCGGAGCCGCAATCACCGTCGCCTGCGCTCGACGCGAACCGAGCTTCACTTCCAGCGCGTGATACCCCATCGGAAGATCAGGCGGCAGCATCAACGTGCAGCGCAACGTGGGGTGGCGCTCATCAGCGTCAAAAGGCTCCGTCGCCCGTTGCACCCACCGCGCGTTCCAGCACCGCAACTCACCGCCTTCGAGCGTGAGGCACACCTCGGGGTCGCGCTCGCTCTCGGCCACCGTCACGAGGCACTCGACCCGCGCGCTCTCGCCGAGCCACACAATCACCACCGGCTCCAGCACCCGCGCCACCTGCTCGGCCCGCACCCGTCGCTCAATCTCACCCACCGCGTCGGGCGACTCGACCTCGCACCCAAGCGCCGTAAGCGTCGCCAGCAACGCCTCAAGCGACGCCGTACGATGCTGCCCTAGCGCATCCCAATACTGTGCCTGCACGCCCAGAAGGCGCAGCACCGGACCCAACTCTGGAGGCAACGAAACCAACACACCCACCGTACCTGCCGTACCTGACGTACCGCCGTTATCGCGCCCTTCGCGTCACGCCACCACCCCGTGGCGACGCCCAACCTTGCGAAACGCCTCGACCGCCCGAGCAAGATGCTCGCGTTCGTGCGCCGCCGAGATTTGCACGCGAATCCGCGCCTCACCCCGTGGCACCACGGGGTAGAAAAACCCGATCACATAAATCCCCTCGTCAAGCATCTCAGCCGCCATCGTCTGCGCAAGTTTTGCATCATGCAGCATCACCGGAACAATCGGATGCACCCCCGGCTTCAACTGAAACCCCGCCTCCGTCATCGCCTGCCGAAACCACGCCG
>CAZXXB010000017.1:2969-3235 GCA_964644185.1 uncultured Myxococcota bacterium | reverse complement strand
CGCAACGCCGCAAGCGACGCCGCCGCGATGCTCGGCGCCAGCGTGTTCGAAAACAGATACGGACGCGACCGCTGCCGCAGTATATCAATGATCGCCTGACGCCCCGTCGTGAACCCACCCGATGCCCCGCCAAGCGCCTTGCCCAGCGTAGAGGTCATCACGTCGATGCGCCCCTCGACCCCGTTGTACTCCGGCGTTCCGCGCCCCGTCTTGCCGACGAACCCCGTCGCGTGGCTGTCGTCGACCATCACGAGCGCATCGTACCT
>CAZXXB010000017.1:0-2959 GCA_964644185.1 uncultured Myxococcota bacterium | reverse complement strand
CGGCAAGGTCACACACGGTGCGCAGGTCGGCGATTGACCCATCCATCGAAAACACGCCGTCGGTCGCGATCATTCGCGCGCGCTTGCCCTGCGTCTTTTTCAGCGCCTCTTCGAGCGCACCCATGTCATTGTTCGGGTAACGGTGCCGCTCGGCCTTGCACAGACGAATTCCGTCAATGATCGACGCGTGGTTGAGCGCATCGCTGATGATCGCGCAATCGTCGCCCAGAAGCGTCTCAAACAGCCCCCCGTTGGCGTCAAAACACGACGAGTACAAAATCGTGTCGTCGGCCCCGAGAAACGCCGCAATCGCCCCCTCAAGCTCTTTGTGCAGGTCTTGCGTGCCGCAGATGAAGCGCACCGACGACAGCCCAAACCCGTGCGTGTCGAGCGCCCGCTTCGCCGCCTCAATCAGCGTCGCGTTGTCAGCGAGCCCCAGGTAATTGTTGGCGCAGAAGTTGAGCACGTGGCGACCGTTGGCCTCGATCTCCACACGCTGCGCCGTCGTGATCACCCGCTCCTGCTTAAACAGCCCATCTTCGCGAATCTTCGCCAGCTCGCCTTCGAGAAACTGCTTCGTGCCGCCATACATCGCTGAACCTCGTACGCCGTTCGCCTCGCGTTACGAATTCAGCGTCCGTCTGTCAACCGCGAGCGCCGCCTCTTTCACCGCCTCCCCCAATGTCGGATGCGCATGGCACGTGCGCGCCATGTCTTCCGCCGACCCACCAAACTCCATCACCGTCACCGCCTCGGCGATAAGGTCGCTCGCCCGGGGCCCCACGATGCTCACCCCCAGCAGGCGGTCGGTCTTCGCATCGGCCAGCACCTTCACAAACCCATCGGTCTCGGCCATCGTCTTCGCGCGCGCATTGACCTTGAAGAGAAACCGCCCCGACTTGTAGGCGATGCCCTCTTCTTTCAACTCGTCTTCGCTCATCCCCACCGTCGCAAGCTCAGGCCACGTGTAGACGATGTTCGGTATCGCGCGATAATTCACGTGACCGTGTTTGCCCGCGATGTTTTCGGCGCACGCCACCCCTTCATCTTCGGCCTTGTGCGCCAGCATCGGACCATAAATCACGTCGCCAATCGCATAGATGTTCGGCACGCTCGTGCGGTAGCCCTGGTCAACCGTCAGCTTGCCCCCTTTGCCCGCCGTCAGCCCCGCCGCCGCAAGATTCAGCCCATCGGTGTAGGCCCGTCGCCCAACCGCAACGAGCACCTTCTCTGCCGCAAGCTCAAGCTCTTTCTCTTCTGGCGTCGCCACCTTCACCGTCGCCTTCGTCTTGCCCACCTCGGCACCCGTCACGCGATGCTTCAGCAAAAACGTCATCCCCAGCGCCTCAAGCGACTTCTGCAGCGCGTTCGTCACCTGCTTATCGGCAAATGGACAAATACGATCGAGCAGCTCAACCACCGTCACCTTTGCCCCGAGCCGCGCCCACACGCTGCCCATCTCAAGCCCAATCGCCCCGCCACCAATCACCACGAGCGACTTCGGCACCTTCGCGAACGACAACGCATCGGTCGAGTCAACCACCACCTTGTGGTCGTACTTCAAAAATGGAAGCTCAATCGGCACGCTGCCCGTCGCGATGATCGTGTGCGTCGCCTCGATCTCGCTCTCTTTCTCGCCCGCGACACGAATCCGCGTCGGCGACACGAACGAACCGACCCCGGCAAACACCGTGATCTTGTTCTTCTGCATCAACATCCGCACGCCGTCGGTCAGGTCTTTCACCACCCCCCGCTTGCGCTCGAGCATCGCCGCAAGGTCAAACGACAACCCCTCGGTCTTGATGCCGTGCCCCGCAAACTTGTGCGCCGCCTGATGGTACAGCTCGCTCGACTCGAGCATCGCCTTCGAGGGGATGCACCCCACGTTGAGGCACGTGCCCCCAAGCGTCGCGTCCTTCTCGACAATCGCCGTCTTGAGGCCAAGCTGCGCCGCGCGAATCGCCGCGATATACCCGCCCGGACCCGAGCCGATTACACACACGTCAAAGCGATCCATCGCTCATATCTCCAGCAGCATGCGTTCGGGGTTTTCCACGCAGTCGACAATCCGCTTCAAAAACGTCACCGCCTCTGAACCGTCAATCAGACGATGGTCGTACGACAGCGCAAGGTACATCATCGGGCGAATCACGATCTCGTCGTTCACCACCACGGGGCGCTTTTTGATCCCGTGCATCCCCAGAATCGCGCTCTGCGGCGGATTGATAATCGGCGTCGAGAGCAGCGAGCCAAACACCCCACCGTTCGAAATCGTGAACGTGCCCCCCGCAAGGTCGGCAAGCTCAATCGTCCGCTCGCGCGCCTTCTTCGAGTACTCGGCAATCTTGAGCTCGATCTGCGCAAAGTTCATCGCGTCGGCATCGCGAATCACCGGCACGATCAACCCGCGCTCGGTGCTCACCGCCACACCCACATCGTAAAAGTGGTTCTCGATGATCTCTTCGCCCTGAATGTACGAATTCACCCGCGGAACCGTCTTCAGCGCATCGACCGAAGCCTTCACGAAAAACGACATCATGCCGAGCTTCGCGCCGTGCTTCTTCTCGAACACCTCTTTGTACTTCGCCCGCACCTCGTTCAACGCCGTCAAATCAACCTCGTTGAACGTCGTCAAAATCGCCGCGTTCTGCTGCGCCTGCAACAACCGCTCGGCAATTCGCCGCCGCAATGGACTCATCGGATTGCGCGTCTGCAGCTTCGTCAGGTCACGCGCCGCACCCGCCGCACCACCAGGCTGCGCCAGCGCCACAGCCGCCGCCGCCGCCGCACCCTTCGACATCAACGGTGCCGCCATCGACGGCAATGGAAGCATCGGCAGCCCGCCCTGCGGCGCCGCCTGCACGACCGCATGCGCCGTCTTCCCTTCGAGAAACGCAAACACCTCGTCTTTCGTCACCCGCGTCGTCGCGAGCGTCGCCGCCACCGTCGCCGCATCGAG
>CAZXXB010000016.1:19583-27342 GCA_964644185.1 uncultured Myxococcota bacterium | reverse complement strand
GCTGTCGTATGCGAACGAGACGCCCTCGAAGCGGATTTCCGCCTTGTCCAGCACCTTGCTCATCATGCCGACCGGGCTGTGCAGGGTGGAGACGGCTTCGACCGTGCCGGCGACAGGGGTGAGGGGTGAGGGGTCGCGGTTGACGCGGGGCGACGTAAAAGGGCGGCGCGGGCGATGCAAAGTGATGGGCTCGCGCGTTGCAAAGTCATGCGCGACCGGCGATGATTGCGGGGCTCAGTCAATTTGTGTGCGTGCAGTTTTCGTGGCGGAGGCGGCGTGGGTCCCCGTTTTTGGGGAAGATTCACATGCAAACGGGGGGGGTCCGTCATGCGTAAGCTTTTCATGCTTTTGCTCGCTGTGTTTGTGGTCGCGGTGTCGGCGGTGGCGCTGCTCGGGGCGGCGATACATCTGGGCGATTTGCCGACGTATGAGCCGGGCAAGGTGGAGATGCGGGTTGAGGTGACGCCCGAGCGGGTCGCGCGGGGGTACAAGGTGGCGACGATGTTGTGCATCGAGTGTCACCTCGACACGAAGACGGGGGGCGTAACGGGGACGTTTTTGACGGACCTTCCGCGCGAGTTTGGTGAGGTGACGTCGGCGAACATCACGCAGCACAGAGAGAAGGGGGTGGGGGCGTGGAGCGATGGAGAGCTTGCGTATGCGTTGCGGACGGGTGTGGCGCGCGATGGGCGGTATCTTCCGCCGTATATGCCGAAGTTTCCGAATTTGTCGGATGAAGACATGGCGAGCGTGATCGCGTGGTTGCGCAGTGACCGCGACGAGGTGCAGGCGCGTGATGTGGCGCCGGCGAAATCGAAGCCGAGTTTTCTCGTGAAGGCGCTGTCGCGGGGGCCTTTTAAACCCCTGCCCTACCCAGAAAAGCCGATTGCAATGCCCGATGCGGGCGATGCGGTGGCGACGGGGCGGTATCTGACGAACAACCTGTGTTTTCATTGTCACTCGGCGGATTTCAAGACGAACCTTGACCTGAATCCGGAGGGGTCGCCGGGGTATCTCGCGGGGGGCATCGAGATGCTCGATGGCGGGGGTAAGCCGATACGGGTGCCGAACATTACGCCGGATGACGAGACGGGGATTGGGAAGTGGAGTCGTGAGGAGTTTGCGCGGGCGCTGCGGACGCATGTGACGCCGGAGGGGCGGGTGTTGAGGTATCCGATGCCGAACCATGACAGGCTGGCGGATGGGGAGATTGATGGGATTTACGCGTACCTGCGCAGCGTGGCGCCGGTGAAAAATGCGGTGCCGCGTGACCCGCCGCCGCAGAGCGCGCCACTTGCCGATGGGAAGGCGATTTTTGCGAAGTATGGGTGCGTGAGGTGATACGGGGAGCGCGCGGTGGAGTTTGTTGAATGCGACGAAGAACTTTCCGGATGATGGGGCGCTGGAGCGGTATTTGAGGAATCCGCAGGTGTATAAGCCGGGGGTTCCGATGCCGGCGTGGGAGGGGGTGCTGCATGAGGCGGAATACGGGCCGCTCGTGGCGCACATTCGGACGCTGTGCGCTGCGCGGTGAGGTCTTCGCGTGGTGCGGTGAGGTTGCGGGCGCGGGTTGGCTGTGGTTTGAAACGGGTCGCTTTGAGGGCGCTGGGTTGCACGCGTCGTGCGGCCCTACCTGACGTACAGCCCCGCAGATTTGTCCCGCAGAATAGCCCCGCAGCGTAGTTTCGCAGAGCACCACCATGACGACGACTTCGACCGAGCACGAGACCGAGCAAGCGACTGAGCAACCGACCGAGCACGAGACCGAGCAGGCAAGCGGCACGCAAGAGCAGGCGGGTGCAGGGCAGCCGGGTGCCGAGCATTACGACTTTGGGCGCATCGAGCCGAAGTGGCAGGCGGCGTGGGATGCGGCGGAGGCGTTTCGCACGCCGCGTGAGCCCGACCCTAAAAAGCCGAAGTACTATGTGCTGGATATGTTTCCGTACCCGTCGGGCGATGGGCTGCACGTGGGGCACCCTGAGGGGTACACGGCGACGGATATCGTGGCGCGGTACAAGCGGATGCGGGGCTTTAATGTGCTGCATCCGATGGGGTGGGATTCGTTTGGTTTGCCGGCGGAACGGTATGCGATGCGGACGGGGATTCACCCGGCGGTGACGACGAAGAAGAACGTCGAGAATTTTAAGCGGCAGATACGGCGGCTCGGATTTTCGTATGACTGGACGCGGGAAATCGCGACGTCGGACCCGTCGTATTATCGGTTTACGCAGGCGATTTTTTTGAAGCTGTATGAGCGGGGTCTGGCGTATCAGGCTGAGTTGTCGGTGAATTTTTGTCCGGCGCAGGGGACGGTGCTGGCGAATGAGGAGGTGAAGGACGGGCGGTATGTGGAGACGGGCGACCCGGTTGAGAAGCGGGTGATGAAGCAGTGGATGCTGCGGATCACGGCGTATGCGGAGCGGTTGCTGGAAGACCTTGCGCTGCTCGATTGGCCGGAGTCGGTCAAAGAGATGCAGCGGCACTGGATAGGTAAGTCGGAGGGGGCGGAGGTGACGTTTCGCGTTGATGAGAGCGACGCGAAGTTTACGGTGTTCACGACGCGGCCCGACACGCTGTTTGGGGCGACGTATTGCGTGCTGGCGCCCGAGCATCCGCTGTTGATGGAGGTGGTGAGCGAGGGGCAGCGTGAGGCTGTTGCGGCGTATGTGGCGGCGGCGAAGGCGAAGAGCGACCGTGAGCGGGGTGATGATTCGAAAGAGAAGACGGGGGTGTTTGTGGGGGCGCATGCGGTGAATCCGGCGACGCGGCAGCCGATACCGATTTGGGTCGCGGATTATGTGTTGATGGGTTACGGCACGGGGGCGATCATGGCGGTGCCTGGGCATGACCAGCGCGACCATGAGTTTGCGACGAAGTATGGGTTGCCGATTGTCGAGGTGGTGAAGGGGGGCGACGTGACGCGGGCGGCGTATGAGGGTGACGGCGAGCATGTGAACAGCGAGTTTCTCGACGGTGCGGACATTGCCGAAGCGAAGAAGCGGATGGTGACATGGCTCGGCAACCGGAAGATTGGCGAGGCGCGGGTGACGTATCGGCTGCGCGACTGGCTGTTTTCGCGGCAGCGGTATTGGGGCGAGCCGATACCGGTTGTGACGCTTGCGGCTGGGACGCCGCGGGCGGTGCCCGAGAGCGATTTGCCGCTGACGTTGCCTGAGCTGGATGAATACAAGCCGACGGCGGATGGACGTCCGCCATTGGCGCGGCGGGCCGACTGGGTGGCGACGCGTGACCCAGTGACGGGGGCGCCGGCCGAGCGCGAGACGAACACGATGCCGCAGTGGGCGGGGTCGTGCTGGTATTATTTGCGGTTCATCGACCCGTGGAACACGGGGGCGCCGGTTGATGCGGGGCTGGAAAAATACTGGATGCCGGTTGACCTGTATGTGGGTGGGGCCGAGCACGCGGTGCTGCATCTTTTGTATGCGCGGTTTTGGCACAAGGTGCTGTACGACTGTGGGATGGTGACGACGAAAGAGCCGTTTCACCGGTTGTTCAATCAGGGGATGGTGCTGGCGTACAGCTATCGCGCGAAGAGCGGGAAGTATTTTTATCCGCATGAGGTGGAGCAGCGGGGCGGTAAGTGGTTCGCGAAAGAGGCGAAAGGGGCGGATGGCGAGGCGTTGGAGGTGGAGACGCAGATTGAGAAGATGTCGAAGTCGCGGCTCAACGTGGTGAACCCCGACCAGGTGATTGAGCGGTATGGTGCCGACGCGATGCGGGCGTATGAGATGTTCATGGGGCCGCTCGATCGCGACAAGCCGTGGAGTGACGAGGGGATTCAGGGGGTGTCGCGGTTTCTCGCGCGGGTGTGGCGGTTTTATCTGGCGCAGGTTGAGGCGCATGGGGCGGGTGTGGGTGAGACGGCGCCGAGCGAGGCGCTTTTGCGGGCGCACCATCGGTTGATCAAGAAGGTTGGTGAAGACATCGAGGGGTTGCGGTTCAACACGGCGCTTGCGGCGATGATGGAGACGTTGAATCTCGCGTATCAGGAGTACCCGCCGGCGCAGCGTGCGGGTGAGGCGACACGGGCGATGCCGCGGGCGATGCTCGATGAGTTTTTGATCGTGCTGGCGCCGTTTTGTCCGCATATTGCTGAAGAGTTGTGGGCGCGGCTCGGGCACGAGACGCTGGTGTCGCTGGAGAAGTTCGCGACGTATGACCCGGCGCTGACGGTGGAAGACACGGTGACGATCGTGGTGCAGGTGAATGGGAAGAAGCGGGCCGAGTTGCAGGTGGCGAAAGATGCCGACAAGGCGGCGGTTGAGAAGATGGCGCTTGCGCACCCCGATACGCAGCGGTTTACGGCGGGGCTGACGGTGCGCAAGGTGGTGGTGGTGCCGGGCAAGCTCGTGAGCGTGGTGGCGAATTGAAGCGGGTGCGGGGCTACATGGTGCGGGGCTACATGGTGCGGGGCCAGATTGCAGCGTGGGTGTGTGCGGTTGCGATCGCTGGCGTGGCGCGGGTCGCGGTCGCGCAACCTGCGGGCCTGCTCGATGACGAGTTGCAGCCGTTGCCGGGTGAAGAGGTGGGCGATGTGGGGGCAGATGCTGGAGAAGATGCAGCAGATGGTGCGGGAGAAGAAGAGCCAGAGCCTGCGACGCCGGTAGACGAAGAGAATGAGGTTCCATCGCTTGGTCAGGGTGACCCGGTGCTGGTCGAGCCTGAAGTGGGTGATGTGGGGGTGGAAGGCGAAGAGGGCGACGAGACGGGTGACGAGACGGCGGGTGACGAGACGGCGGGTGAAGAGACGGCGGGTGAAGAGGCTGGCGAAGAGACAGCGGGGGTTGAGTTTGAAGAGCCGGTGACGGCGACGGCGACGAGCGTGGGGCGCGACAGCGACGAGAGCGCGGAAGAAGATGAGGCGCGCGAGATCACGTACATGATGCAGATCGAGGGGTATGTAGACCCGCTCGATGTGCCGAGTGAGCTGATGGTGGCGCAGCAGGTTCCGTTTGATGTGCCGGCGGTGCCGAACGTGCAGGCGATGTTTGATATTCCGGTGGCGCAGAACAGCGCGGTCGAGCATCACCTGCGCATTTTCGGGGGGAAGGGGCGAGGTTTTTTTGGCAAGTGGTTAGAGCGGTCGCAGCGGTATATTCCGTTGTTTCAGAAGATTCTGGCGGAGTACGGGGTGCCGGCGGATACGGTGTATCTGGCGTTGATCGAGAGCGGGTTCAAGGCGAGTGCGCACTCGTGGGCGAATGCGGCGGGCATCTGGCAGTTTATTCCGCAGACGGGGCGGCACTACGGGCTGACGATTGATTTCTGGCTCGATGAGCGGCGCGACATTGTGAAGGCGACGCGTGCGGCGGCGCGGTTTTTGAGCGACCTGTACGGGATATTTGGTGACTGGCATCTGGCGTGGGCGGCGTACAACGCGGGTCAGAGTCGGTTGTTGGGGGCGGTGCGAAAGTCGTCGTATCCGGAGTTTTGGGATTTGCAGGCGGAGGCGGGGTTGCTGGCGCTGGAGACGCGGCACTATGTGCCGAAGTTGATTGCGGCGGCGCTGGTGGCGAAAGACCCGGTACGGTTTGGGCTTGAGCGGCTCGATTATGAGTATCCGGTAGACCCGGATGCGGTGGTGGTGAGGCGGGCGGTGGATTTGGAGAAGTTGGCGGCGTTGACGGGGCTTGATGGGGCGTGGCTCGTGGAGATGAATCAGCATTTGCGGCGGGGGATGACGCCGCCGTCGCGCGAGGCGGTGGTGTATGTTCCGCGAGGGAATGGGGCGCGGGTGAAGCAGCTCGTTGAAGAGGCGAGTGATGAGGCGTTGTGTGAGGTGCGGGTGCATACGGTGGCGAAGGGTGAGTCGCTGGGGGGTATTGCGGCGCGGTACAAGAGTCGTGGTGAGGCGATTGCGGCGTTCAATGAGGGGGTGCGTGATGATGGGCGTGGGATGCGTGTGGGGATGGCGCTGCGGGTGCCGGTGTTGCCGAAGCATGAGTTTGATGCGGGGGATAAGAAGGAGCGGCGGCGTGGGGGCGGGGGCGCGTATGTTCCGCAAAATCTGGCGGGGTACAAGGGCGATGCGGCGTTGAAGGGGAAGACGCACACGGTGCGCAAGGGTGAGAATCCGTGGACGATTGCGCAGAAGTACGGGATGCCGGTGGATGCGTTGATGGCGGCGAATGGGTTGACGCGCGATGACGTGCGGCGGGTGCGGGTGGGGCAGAAGCTGCAACTGTATTATGCGGGCGGTGGTGGTGGTGGCGTGGCGGCGGGGACGGGGGCAGGCAAGGCGGCGAGTGGGAAGGCTGCGAGTGGGAAGGCTGCGAGTGGGAAGGCTGCGAGTGGGAAGGCTGCTGGGAAGAATCAGCACAAGGTGGTGAGCGGCGACACGCTGGGTGGCATCGCCGAGAAGTATGGGACGACGGTGACGGCGCTGTGCAAGCTGAATGGAATCACGAAGCGTAGCAAGCTGCGACTGGGGCAGGTGCTGCGGGTGCGGTGAGTGTTTTTTTTGATGGTCTGCGCGGGTCTTGTGCCACGTGAGCGACGGGCAACGCGAGCGACGCGCCACGTGAGCGACGGGCTGCGCGGATTATGGCGTGGGCAGTACGCCGGCGTTGGCGAGCCACGTGTCGAACTCGGTTTCGAGCACGGTGAGGGGCACGGGGCCCATGGTGAGGATGAAGCGGTGGAAGGCTTTGAGATCGAAGCGTCCGCCGAGTTTTTCGCGGGCGCGCTCGCGCATGGCGAGAATGCGCTGCTGGCCTATCATGTAGCCGCAGGCTTGTCCGGGCCAGACGATGTAGCGGTCGATTTCGGCTTCGGCCTCATGCAGTGACATGCCGGTGAAGTTGCGCAGGAGGAAGACGGCAGCGTGGCGCTGCATGCCTTTTGCGTGGATGCTGGTGTCGACGACGAGGCGCATGGCGCGCCACATTTGAGCTTGCAGGTATCCGAGGCGGTCGAGGGGCGTTTTGTGAAAGCCCTGTTCGTCGGCGAGTCGCTCGGCGTAGAGGGCCCAGCCTTCGGCGTAGGCGTTGAAACCGGTGATGCGGCGGAAGAGTGGGAGGGTGGTCATCTCGCGGGCGAGGGCGACCTGAAAGTGGTGTCCGGGTACGGCTTCGTGGATGGCGAGGGTGCGCATGGCGAAGCGGGGGTCCATGCGTTGGGGTTTGAGGTTGACGTAGAAGACGCCGGGGCGTGAGCCGTCGAGGGCGGGGCCCTGGTAGTAGGCGCCGGGTGAAGAGCGTTCGCGGAAGGTGGGTACGGCTTCGACTTTGACTTCGGATTTGGGGCGGAGGTCGAAGTGTTCGGCGGACATTTTCCAGGCTTCGGCGATGATGGCTTCGTAGTCGGTGAGTGCCTGTGCGCGTCCGGCTTCGTTGGCGGGGTATTTTTGATCGTCGCGGCGAGCGATGCGGTCGATGGCGACGCTGAGGTCTTCTTCGTTTTCGCCTTCGGCGGTGAGGATGGCGCGCATTTCTTCGCGCAGTTTTATGATCATGTCGTTGCCGATGGTGAAGATTTCGTCGGCGGTGAGGGTGGTGGTGGTGTTTTCGGCGAGGCGGAAGGCGTAGTAGGCGGCGCCGTCGGGCAGGCGCGAGACGCCGGCGTCGAGGGTGGCTTTGGTGATGAGGTGTTCGACGACGACCTGGTAGCGTCCATAGGCGGGGTAGAGCGTGTCTTTGATGACGGTTGCGAGCTGGTCGCGCAGTTGGGTGGCTTTGGCCTTGTCGAATTTGGGGAGTTTGTCGAGCTTGGCGGCGAGGTCGAGGTAGAGGGGGTGGCG
>CAZXXB010000016.1:14423-19447 GCA_964644185.1 uncultured Myxococcota bacterium | reverse complement strand
GCGGGTGATGTAGTTGTCGGCGTCGTCGGCGTTGGCGATGGCGTGGATGCTGATGAGGAAGTCTGGCAGGCGGGCGTGGGGCGAGGAGAGTTGTTCGATGGCGTAGGGGTGCAAGACCCAGTCGCGGTTGCTTTTGAGTCCACGTTCGAGTTGCCAGCGGAGGACGCTTGCGGAGACGCGGTCTTCGGGGGTGAGCTTCCAGATGTCGTAGCCGTCGAGGATGGCGAGTTGCGACTCGTAGAGGCGGGCGAGTTTTTCGCGGTGGGCGAGTGAGACGTCGTCGAGGTCGTCGTTGTGGCCGGTTAGCCCCCATGGTTCGAGGAGGCGGAGGTTACTAAGCCACTGTGGCGATAGAATGACGCGTTCGAGCGTGGCGCGGAGGAAGAAGTGGTGGATGGAGAATGGTCGCCCCCAGACGAGGGGGTAGACGACGATGGCGGCAAGCGAGAGGGCGAGGGTTGCTGCGATGAGCAGGGCCAGCTTACGACGTGACGCCATCGAACCTCCGAGCGGCGGGGATGCCTTGCTCAGACCTCAAGCAGTTCTTTTTCTTTGGCGGTGAAGATTTGCTCGACGCTTTTGACGGCGTCGTCGGTGAGCTTTTGAACCTGCTCTTCACCGCGCTTGCGATCATCTTCGCTGATCAGTTTGTCTTTTTCGAGTTTCTTCATCTCTTCGATGGCGTCGCGGCGGTGGTTGCGCATGCTGACTTTGTAGTCTTCGCCGTGTTTGCGCGCCTGTTTGACGAGGTCTTTGCGGCGCTCTTCGGTGAGTTGGGGGAGGTTGAGGCGGATGATTTCGCCGTCGTTGTTGGGGGTGAGGCCGAGGTCGCTGGCGAGGATGGCGCGCTCGATGTCGCCGAGCAGTTTGCGCTCGTAGGGTTTGATGATGATGAGCCGGGCTTCTGGTGCGGAGAGTTGTGCGACCTGATTGAGGGGCGTGGCGGTGCCGTAGTAGTCGACGTGGATGCCGTCGAGGATGCCGATGTTTGCGCGTCCGGTGCGCATTTTTTGCAGGTCGCGACGGTAGGCGTCGAGGGTGTCGTTGTTGCGTGTTTTGAGGGCCTGAAGAATTGCCTGGGTCGACATGGTGCAGTGCCTTCTAATGGTCTCGAACCGCGAGCGGTCGCGTTGCAGTGCCGGGGGGCGTTTTGCATCACACATCGCCCGGCGTCAAATGGAATCGGAGGCGTTGTGCGGTGAGGCGGGGTTCATTCGTCGCAGGTGGGGGACGCTCAAGGCTAGCCGCGTGGACGATCTGAGACCAGTTGGAACGACTCGACCGAGGTGAAGCGACTGAGCTTTCTGCTTCGATTGAGTATGCCGGTCAGGGTCACGAGCGAATCGTGCTGACGCATGTGGGCCTGATGGGCGATCGCGTATTCGGCGGCACCCAGATTTGCACGCGCCTTGATCGGCATGTCTTCAGACTCATCGAAGACCCGAAGGGTGACTTCGCCGCTCGTGTGCCCCTCGCCGTCGGGCTTGCCGTGCAGTTCGGTGACTTTGCCAAGATATTCGCGTTTGTCGTTGAGGGAATGGGGGGTGAGCCGCGCGGCGAGTTTGTCGAGTGGTTCGTAAAGATCTCGGTCGATCTTGACGCATTCGGGAATACCTTGGGGCGGCGCGAAACTGGCTGCCCATGTACCGCTGATGCTGAGGTCGGCACCCTCGTCGGAGGGTGCCATTGAGAGGACGGCTCTGCAGAGGTTGGCACTGACGCCAGCCTCAAGGGCACGCTCATCGTCGATGAGCGCGTCGGTGTCTCCGTGTTTCAGGTTGGAGACGATTCGGTCGAGCGCCACATAAAGTAGCGTGCTCGCGCGGCGTCCGAAGGGGATGGCGGACTCAAGCAGGTCGGGCTGCGACAAGGCAGCGGATTCGAGGTTGACGGGGGTCTCGACGGTAACGACGTAGCTGCCTACCTCGGTCTGACCGAGGCGCGACGCCGCGAGGTACTCTTCGGCTTCGGCGAAGCTCATTCGTGGAAAGTGCCGCTGTGGCTTTTTGGCGGCGTGGGCGGCGGCCTTGAGGGCGGTGTAGGCGCCAGAGATGAGTCGCATGCCTTCGTCGAAGCTAATCGTGCCGGAGGAAGTGTCGCGCCCGACGACGGCAAACCGGTGTCGGTCGAGCGTGTAGGCGAGTAGGTCATGCAGCACGTTTTCGACGAGACGTTCTTCGCTGCGGGCGATGCGACCTACGGCGTCGGACATGGCATCGACAAAGTCCGCGAGGTCGCGATCTGCCGGAATGACGACTTCGGCAAACGGGTCGCGTCGACGCAACACCAGTACGTCATCGCGGGGGTACGGGACTCTCACCCAGCCGCGCTGCATCAGGTAGTCGCGAACAGTTGTGTAGTCGAGGCGCGCGTAGGCATCGACTTTTGTCGTGTTATTCACCGTCATTCTCTACCCCCCGTGCTCCCGCGGAAATCTGGGCCATGATACGCCGCAATGAGATGGGCGTCAGCAACTGAGTCCTCGACAGACGCACGGTGACAGACGATTCGTTGGTCGTCGGCGCCTCACCCCAGAGTGAGCGCCAGTAAGCACGGCTTCGAAGAACGAGTTCGTCATCTCCACACGAAAGCCAGAGGGCTTCGTCTCGTGGCTGCTCGTAGACCACAAGGATCGCTGGAGTGTGGCGACGTTGAATGAGCGCGTTGTAGTTGTCCACGGGGAGCGGAAAGCTGATGCCGGATGCGTCTGACGCGATCGCGGAGGTTGCTTTGAGTTGGACTTGCAGGGTCGGGGACTGGAGGTGGTCGTCGGGGACGGGCGAACGAGGGTCTACGATTTGAATATCCCACCCGTCGCGGTCTCTCTCTGGGCGAGAGCACTCGAAGCCGAGCCGCGCGCAGATCGCGCGAACGTACGCGAAACTCAAGTCTTCTTTGACCCAGTTGGTCGTCATGGCTTGAGTAGTTGAGCAGGGGCGCGAGCCGCTTGCAAGACCCTGTGGTGGCTCGCGCGAACGTTGGTCAATCGGGGACGACGCGGGTGCCGATGTGTTCGCCCTGCATGACTTTGCGGATGTTGCCGGGGACGTTCATGTTGAAGACGATGATCGGCATGCGGTTATCCATGCAGAGGCTGATCGCGGTCGCATCCATGACGTTCAAGCGGTTGCGCAGGACATCCATGTAGGAGACGGTCTCGTACTTTTTGGCGGTGGGGACTTTGACGGGGTCTGCGTCGTAGACGCCATCGACCTTGGTGGCTTTGAGCAGGACATCGGCGTGAATTTCGTTGGCGCGCAGGCTCGCGGCGGTGTCGGTGGTGAAGTAGGGGTTTCCGGTGCCGCCGGCGAAGATGACGACGCGGCCTTTTTCGAGGTGTCGGATGGCGCGGCGGCGGATGTAGGGCTCGGAGACGCGCGAGATTTCGATGGCCGACATGACGCGGGTGTGGCAGCCGACCGATTCGAGAGCGTCTTGCAGGGCGAGCGAGTTCATGACGGTGGCGAGCATGCCCATGTAGTCGGCCTGTGAGCGATCCATAAAGCCTTCAGCGGCGGCGGCCATGCCGCGGAAGATGTTGCCGCCACCGATGACGAGGGCGGTCTCAATGCCCATGTCGCGCACTTCTTTGACCTGGGTGGCGATGCTGCGCAGGACGTTGATGTCGATGCCAAGCTCTTGATTGCCGCCGAGAGCTTCGCCCGAGAGCTTGAGCAGGATACGGCGGAATGCGGGTTTGACGTTGCTCTCGCCAGTGTTGCTCGAGGTCATCGCGGCGTCTCCTGAGTGAGTGGGGTGCGGGGCGGGTATGCCGGGGCCCCTATAACGAAGCCATGATGCGTGCGCAACCCGTCTGGTCGATGGCGACGTGGGTCAATGAGGCATTGCCGAGGGTGAGGGGTGCGTGGGGGTCGTAACCTTCGGGTGCGAGGTGGCGCAGCGCGGCGCGGATGACGCCACGGTGGGTGACGAGCAGGTGGCGCCCGGGGGCGAGTGAGCGGTGAAAGGTGGCGTAGCGGGCGACGACGTCGTTCATGCTTTCGCCACGGGGTCTGCGGGTGCCCCAGTAGTCGGCTTTGATGCGGGCGATGAGGTTGGGCTCTTCGGCTTCGATGTCGCGCGAGAGGCGTCCGCTCCATGTGCCAACGTCGATTTCGCGAAGGGCGGTGGTGGGTTGTGGTGTGAGGTCGAGGGCTTCGGCGACGATGGAGGCGGTTTCGGAAGCGCGGGCAAGATCGCTCGTGATGATGGTGTCGAAGGTGAGGTTGAGGGCGGCGAGGGTTGCGGCGGCGTTGCGGGCCTGTGCGCGTCCGGTCTCGTTGAGGGCGATGTCGAGGTGGCCTTGCAGGCGGCCTTCGGCGTTCCAGTGGGTTTCGCCGTGGCGAAGAAAGAAGAGGTCGAGCATGGTTCAGGCGGTGGTTCGGGTGGTGGTTCGGGTGGTGATTCAGGTGGTGGCGCGGCGCAGTGGAACGACGTGTTCGAATGCGCCCTTGATGCGGGTTGGCAACGGCGTGGGGTGGACGATGGTGATGGTGGGGCCGGCGCGCAGGGTGAGTTTGGCGCCGCCGGTGTAGAGGTCTCCGTCGACGGTGTAGCTGAGTGGGGCGTCGCTCTCGAAGATGGCTTCTGAGACGACGGCGTCGGTGAAGTTGGGGGCGGTGAGGGGTTTGCCGAGCCAGATTCGGGGCAGCTCGAAGGTGACGTTGATGAGCGAGGGGGCGGTGATGCCGACGAGGTGGAAGGGGCCGGGTTGTTCGTCGCAGCGCCAGAACGGTGTGAATCCGAGGCCGATTTGGGGTTCGGTGGCGGCGAGTACGGCGATGAAGGTTTCTTGCGGCCATGTGACGCCGCCGGCGGTGACGCGGGCGGAGAAGGGGGCGGTGAGGCGTTGCGAGACTTCGCCGCCGGTGAGGACGGACCAGACGGCTTTGCCGAGCAGTGCGCCTGCGCTTATGGGTGAGGGGTCGGGGGCGCGGTAATATTCGCGGAGGAAGTTGTGGATGAGGCCATTGCCGAAGATGAAGCCGAGTTGTCTGTCGATTTCGAGAAGGGTGCGGCGCTGG
>CAZXXB010000016.1:14139-14413 GCA_964644185.1 uncultured Myxococcota bacterium | reverse complement strand
CGTAAAGGGGCTTTTCTTCGCGCATGTTTGTCAGGAGGGCGCGGAGGATGCTTTCGGGCGAGCCGCGGATGCCGCAGCCTTCGGCGACGGTGTTCATGGTTCCGCCGCGTAAGAGGGCGATGGGTGGCAGTGGGGTGTCGCCCCAGACGTTGCGAAAGGCGGTGAGGGTGAGGTGGTTTGTTCCGTCGCCGCCGCAGAGTGCGAGCAGGTCGATGCCGCGTTCGCGCATCTCGTGGGCGACGCGGGGCACGTCGTCGGCGCTTTTGGTGGCGAC
>CAZXXB010000016.1:12763-14129 GCA_964644185.1 uncultured Myxococcota bacterium | reverse complement strand
GGCCGTCATCGCCGACGATGGCGGTGAGCCGCTCGACGCGACGTAGTGCGCGGCGGTTTCCGCGCGATTTGGGATTGATCACGACACCGACGCCGCCCATGCGGTAGACCCCCTAAGCGTGTGAATCGGGTGGGGCGTACCATGCGCGGAAGATGGCGACAAGCGGGGCGGTTGCGTGGCGAGGTGGTGAGCGGTTGATTTGACATCGCGTGCGAGCGCGCCAAGAGTGGCGTGCGTTGCAGCGTGGTCGTGTTGTGCCGCGAGAGAGACCTGCCGCGAGAGAGGAGCTGCTCATGCCACCGAAGGAATCAGCAGATAAAGATTTTGATGCCGAGTTCATCGCGACGGCGTTTGGGCTTGCGGCGCGGCCCGAGATCAAGCGGGTGATTTACATCAGCGATGAAGATCCGCTCGAAGAGCATCTGCGCAAGCGCGGGGTGCGTCGTGACGAGCGAGGCGAAGATGCGGCACCTGAATGAGAACGACATCGACGCGATTGACATACCCGACTATGCGTTTGACCGGCTCGACAAGATCAAGATGGCGGTGACGGGGGCGATCAACGCGTCGCTCGTGGTGGATGGGGACCGGGTGTTGTGCGTGACGGGTGATGACCCACATGCGTCGCCGGATGCGATGGTGCAGATGGTGATTGGCGACGAGTTTGAAGAGCAGGTGAGTTTGAAGCTGGTGGGGAAGAACTCGCCGACGCCGAGCGATGTGCTGGAGACGGTGCTGCACCTTGCGACGCGGATTGGGTACGAGGGGTATGAGGGGCGTCCGGTGGGGACGATTTTTACGGTGGGTGACGCGATCACGGTGATGGAGAAGTCGCGGCAGATCATGCTGAATCCGTTTCAGGGGTATCCGGAAGATGACCGGAACATTTTGAATCCGGAGTTGCATGACACGCTGTGCGCGTTTGCGGTGATGGATGGTGCGTTCGTGGTGCGTGAAGATGGGGTGCTGCTGGCGGCGGGGCGGTATCTGCATGCGGATGCGTCGAAGTTGAAGTTGCCGATGGGGCAAGGGTCGCGGCATGCGGCGGCGGCGGCGATGAGTTGCGAGAGCCGGGCGGTGTGTTTTGTGGTGTCGGAGACGGGGGGGGCGGTGCGTGTGTATCAGGGTGGGAAGATGGCGCTTGAGGTGCGGCAGCAGTTGCGGCGCAGTTAGTTTTCGTTTGGGGGGGCGGTGATGAACTCAGAGCGTGAGGTGCGGTGATGCGTCCGGAAGTGCTGGAGTTTTTGAATCAGAGTCAGAACTTCGAGGCGCGTGGGCTGAGGATACTGCTTGAGTATTTTCACGCGAACGAGAAGTTCCGCGGCTTTTACAGCGACAAGGGCGTGCATGGGGTGAGCGTGTTTGG
>CAZXXB010000016.1:7289-12741 GCA_964644185.1 uncultured Myxococcota bacterium | reverse complement strand
GGGTCACGCGGCGTATGAGGCGGCGCGGCAGGTGGGGCATCTTTTGTATGAGCACGGGTTTGCGATCATCACGGGTGCGGCGGGTGGCGTGATGGAGGCGGCGAATCGCGGGGTGGCGGAGGCGATACTGGCGCGCAAGCTGAATGGGAAAAAGGGGTCGCGCGATGAAGAGAACGCGGTGCGCGAGAGCGAGGCGTATCACGCTGAGCTGGCGCGGCACTCGATAGGCCTCAAGATTACGCTGCCGTGGGAGCAGGATTCGAATCCATTTGTGGGCAATGGGGTGCGGTTTCACTACTTTGCGATTCGCAAGATGTTTTTCGCGATGCTGAGTGAGGCGTTTATCGCGTGTGACGGTGGGTGGGGGACGCAGGACGAGTTTTGGGAGATTGCGACGCTGGTGCAGACGGGAAAGGCCCCGTTGATGCCGATTGTGGTGCTGTCGTCGGAGGAGGCGTATCTGAAGGGGTATCTGGGGCGGCAGGTCGAGCAGGGGTACATCTCGCCGGAGGATTTGCATCTGATTGATTTTGTCGAGACGCCGGGCGAGGCGGCGGCGATTGTGGCGGGGTATTATCGGGTGGTGCAGAGCGTGCGTTACGAGCGGGGTGAGAACGTGGTGGTGACGGTGCGTAAGCCTGTGAGTCGGGCGACGTGTGAGACGGCACGGGCGTTTGCGAAGGCTCACGCGGGGCTTTGCGACGAGCTGCTCTTCAGCGAAGAGCACGTGATTTTGCGGGGGCACAGGCTGCGCAGCTATGGGCTGCTGCGACGGTTTATTGATGTGCTGAATGGCGAGTCGGGTGCCGCGGGCGAGAGGGCGAGCAAAACACGCGCGACGAAGCGCGCAGCCGCGCCCAAAGCGACGGCCAAAGCGACGGCCAAAGCGACGGCCAAAGCGACGCCGACAGCTAGGCCGAAAGAGACGGTTCGAACGACGGGAGCGCGCCGGAAGAAGACGTCGTGAGGGTGGGGGCGACGGTTGGTGCAAAGGTGGCCTCGGCGCGCTCGATGAAGGCTCCGCAGACGACGAGGTCGTTGTCGTAGCCGACGAGTGCCTGGCCGGGGGTGGGTGCGCGGACGGGCTCGTCGAAGAGCACGGCGAGACGGGTGGGTGAGGCTTCAAGCACGGTGGCCCATGCGGCGTCGTGGCGGTAGCGGATTTTGAAGCGGAGTCGGTCGCCGACGCGGGGTGGGGCGGCGGGGTAGCGGGGGTCGAAGGCGACGACGCGGTCGCGCATCAAGCCGTAACCTTCATCAACGACGACGCGGCGGGTGAGCGCGTCGATGCCGACGACGTAGAGGGGCACGGGCCATGCGACGCCGATGCCGCGACGTTGTCCGATGGTGAAGCGGTGGATGCCGTCGTGGGTGCCGAGGGTGCGTCCGTCGCTGTGGACGATGTCGCCGCCTTTTTGTGGGCCGATGCGCGACTCGATGAAGGCGGCGTAGTCGTTGTTTTTGACGAAGCAGATTTCGTGGCTTTCGGGCTTGTCGGCGATGGCGAGGCCTATGGCGCGTGCAAGCTCGCGGGTGACGGGCTTTTCGATGTGTCCGACGGGAAAGACGGCGCGGGCGAGTTGGGTCGCGCCCATGCTCCACATGAAGTAGGTCTGGTCGCGCGAGGCGTCGTTGCCGCAGGCGAGCAGGGGCGCGTCGTCGCGGGTGACGATGCGGGCGTAGTGTCCGGTCGCGACGTAGGCGACGTCGTAGCGTTCGGCCCAGGTGTAGGGCAGATCGAACTTTACGTGGGCGTTGCACTCGGTGCAGGGGGTGGGGGTGAGGCCGCGCTGGTACCACTCGACGAAGGGCTCGATGACGCGCTCGCCGAAGTCGTCGACGAAATCGACGATGTGGTGTTTGAAGCCCATGGCTTCGGCGACGCGACGGGCGTCGCGAAAGTCGTCGAGGGTGCAGCACGAGCCTTTTTTGCCGATGCAGTTTGCGGTGGCTTCATCAACGAGCATCGAGACGCCGACGACTTCGTAGCCCCATGCGCAGAGGAGCGCGGCGGCGACGGAGGAGTCGACACCTCCGCTCATGGCGACGACGATGCGTGCGCCGTCTTCGGGGAGGCGGTTTTCGCTTGCGGGGGGCTTTGCGATGCCGTCGAGGGCGGCGAACTTTGGGTTGACGAGCATGGTGTGCAGGGTGCGTGGGTGCCGGGTTCGCAGGTGCTGGGTGCGCGTGAGTCGCAGCGGGGGGCTTTTGCCACGGGGGCCGATGAAGCGCAACGAGATTTTTCTTGCGGGGAGGCGGCGAGATCGCGTGGTGCGCGGTATGTGGCAGGTGGTATGAGAACGCGTAAGGGGCGTGTGATGAGTGATCGTGAGCAGGTCAACACGGCGAATGGGGTGGTGCTCTCGGGGCGCGGGCTGTCGCGCACGTATCACATGGGCGATGTGGAGGTGCGTGCGCTCGTGGGGGTCGATATTGATCTCTATGAGGGCGAGCTTGTGGTGCTGCTGGGGCCGTCGGGCAGTGGGAAGTCGACGCTGCTGAATATTCTGGGGGGGCTCGACGCGCCGACCGAGGGGACGCTGATTTATCGCGGCAAACCGTTGCGTGCGCTCGATGAGGCGACGTTGACCGAGTATCGGCGCGCGCACGTGGGGTTCATTTTTCAGTTCTACAATTTGATACCGAGTTTGACCGCGGAAGAGAACGTGGCGCTCGTGACCGACATTGCGGAAAAGCCGATGACGCCGAAAGAGGCGCTGACGCTCGTGGGTCTTGCGCATCGGCAGCGGCATTTTCCATCGCAGCTATCGGGTGGTGAGCAGCAGCGGGTGGCGATTGCGCGGGCGGTGGCGAAGCGTCCGGATATTTTGCTGTGTGATGAGCCGACGGGTGCGCTCGATTACGTGACGGGCAAGGTGGTGCTTGAGGCGCTTGAGCAGGTGAATCGCGAGATGGGTGCGACGACGGCGATCATCACGCATAACGCGGCGATCGCGCGGATGGCGGATCGTGTGATTCGGTTTGGTGATGGGCGGATACAGGCGATTGAGCGGAACGCGACGCGCGTGCATCCGGGTGAGCTGGAGTGGTGAGTGATGCGGGCGATCAATCGCAAGCTGATGCGCGAGATGCGGAGCCTGATTGGGCAGACGGTGACGATTGCGCTCGTGGTGGGGTGTGGTTGCGCGGCGTTTATCTCGCAGTGGAGCGTGTATGAGTCGTTGCAGCGAGCGCAGCGCGACTACTATCGCGCGGCGATTTTTGGCGACGTGTTTGCGACGGTGAAGCGGGCGCCGATGTCGCTTGGTGCGCGGGTGGCAGAGATTGATGGCGTGGCGACGGTGACGATGCGGATACAGCACGGGGCGATGTTGCGGATGCCGGGGATGCCTGAGCCGGCGCAGGCGCAGGTGGTGTCGATGCCTGAGGTTGGGGCTCCTGAAGTGCACAGGCTCGATGTGCGGGTGGGGCGGATGCCGGAGCCTTCGGCGATGAGCGAGGTGCTGATCAACGAGCGGTTTGCCGAGGCGCACGGGTTGAAGCCGGGTAGCACGGTGGAGGCGATCATCAACGGCAAAGAGGTGCGGCTCGTGGTGACGGGGGTCGCGTACTCGCCCGAGTTTATCATCGTGATGGATATGCGCAGCGGGATGCCCGACCCGAAGCACAACGCAGCGATCTGGATGCGGCGCGACGCGCTGGAGACGCTGGTTGATTTGGCGGGGTCGTTCAACAGTCTTGTGGTGACGCTGGCACCGTTTGCGAGTGCGCAGCGGGTGATTGACGCGATGGACCCGATGATTGCGCCGTATGGGAGTCCGGGTGCGTATGGGCGCGAGAAGCACCAGGTGCACAAGGTGCTGGAGAACGAGTTTTCGCAGTTGCGGACGATGGCGATGACGGCTCCGCTTGGGTTTTTGCTGGTGGCGGCGTTTTTGCTGAACGTGGTGTTGTCGCGCATCGTGCAGACGCAGCGGGGTATCATCGCGGCGTTGAAGGCGCTTGGGTATGACAATCGGACGGTGGCGCTGCATTACATCCAGTACGCGGCGAGCGTGGTGGTGCTGGGGACGTTGGTGGGGACGTTGTTTGGGGCGTTTCTCGGCAATGGAATGATTGGGCTTTACCACGATGTGTTTCGGATGCCGGGGCTCGTGTTTCGGATGACCGTGGTGCTGCCGTTTATTACGGGTGGGGTGACGCTCGTTGCTGGCTGCGCGGGGGCGTATGCGGCGGTGCGGCGGGCTGCGAGTCTGATGCCGGCAGAGGCGATGCAGGGGGAAGCTCCGGCGGTGTTTCATGAGACGTTGATTGATCGGCTGGGGGTGGTGCGTTTTGTGCCGTTGAGTGGGCGGATGGCGGTGCGGAACATTCGGCGGCGTCCGATGCGGTCTCTTGCGACGGTTGCGGGGGTGGCGTTTAGCGCGGCGATTATGATTGCGGGGCTTTTCTGGCTCGATGCGATCAACGCGATGTTGAACGCGCAGTTTCGGCTTGTGTGGCGTGAAGACGCGAATTTTCATTTGAATCAGCCGCGGTCGATGGCGGTTTTGCATGAGATACGGTCGCTTGGTGGGGTGCTGTATGCCGAGCCGACGCGGGTGACGTCGATGGATATTACGCATGGCAGGCACACCGAGCGGACGGTGGTGTTTGGGGTTCCGCGTGACGCGCGGTTGCATCGGGTGATCGACAGGGTGCGGGGTGAGGTGCGGCTGCCGGAAGATGGGATTGTGTTGTCGAAGACGCTTGCCGATGTGATGGGGTTGCGGGTGGGTGACACGGCGTCGATGGAGATTTTTGAGCTGGGTGGCGCGCGGCGTGAGGTGACGATTGTTGATCTGGTGGACGACATCATTGGGATGTTTGCGTACATGGATTTTGAGGCGCTGAACCGGATGCTGGGGAGCGACGCTTCGGTGACGGGCGCGCGGCTTCTCGTGGACCGTCCGCTGGCGAATGAGTTGTATGGGAAGTTGCAGGAGATGCCGGGTGTGGCGGGGCTTGGGATCAAGGGTTTGATGCTGAAGAGTTTTGACGAGCAGATGGCGCGGGGGATGTCGATCACGGCGGTGATTCTGAGCATTTTTGCGAGCGTGATCGCGATTGGTATCGTTTACAACTCGGCGCGGATTAGCCTTGCGGAGCGGTCGCGCGAGCTTGCGTCGATGCGGGTGTTGGGGATGACGCGGGGTGAGGTGTCGTCGATTTTTTTGACGGAGCTTTTGCTGCTGACGTTTTCGGGGATTCCGGTCGGGTTCGTGCTGGGGCGGTGGCTTGCGAGTTTGCAGGTTCGGCTGATTGACCCGAAGGAGTTGCGGCTTGATCTGGTGATTGAGCCGCGGACGTATGCGGTGGCAGCGGCGGTGGTGTTGATCTCGTCGGTGATCACGGCGCTGCTGGTGCGGCGTCGCATTGACGCGCTTGATCTTGTCGAGGTGTTGAAGACGCGTGAGTAGCGGCGGCCACCTGGCGGTCGGCACGCATGCAG
>CAZXXB010000016.1:6509-7273 GCA_964644185.1 uncultured Myxococcota bacterium | reverse complement strand
GGGTAAAACGGGGACTCATCGTTGCGGCGCTTGTCGGCGCGGTGCTGGTGATCGTGAGCGCGATGCAGCCGAAGCCGTTGCAGGTCGAGACGGTGGCGGTGGCGCGCGGGGCGTTTGAGCAGACGATTGATGAGCAGGGGCGGACGCGGGTGATGGAGCGTTACACGGTGTCGTCGCCGGTTGCGGGGGTGTTGCGACGGGTGACGCTGAAGGCGGGCGATGTGATTGAAGAGGGTGCGGTGCTGGCGACGATTGTGCCGGCGTTGCCGAACTTGCTCGATTCGCGCAGCGAGCAGGAGGCGCGTGCGCGGTTGCTGGGGGCTGAGGCGACGGCGCAGCGTGCCGACGCGGCGCGCGAAGAGGCGCTTTTGACGGCGCAGCTTGCGAGTGATGAGGCGAAGCGGATGCGATCGGCGGGTGAGACGGGGGGCGTGACGTCCCGCGAGGTTGAGCAGAGCGAGATTTCTGCGCGGGCGCGTGTGCGCACGGCTGAGGCGGCGGAGTTTGCGGCGCGGGCTGCGCGGTATGATGTGGAGATGGCGCGCGCGGCGTTGTCACAGGTGAAGTCGAAGGGGGCGAGTGGGGCGCGTGTGTTTGAGATTCGCGCGCCGGTTGCGGGGCGGGTGTTGCGGGTCAATCGCGACAGTGAGGGGCCGGTGGTGCCGGGGACGGCGCTGCTGGAGATGGCGAATCCGCAGCAGTTGGAGGTGGTGGTGGAGACGTTGACGCGGGATGCGGTGATGGTGAGCGAGGGGATGTCGGCG
>CAZXXB010000016.1:5020-6455 GCA_964644185.1 uncultured Myxococcota bacterium | reverse complement strand
GTGGGTTCACGAAGATTTCGGCGTTGGGGGTTGAAGAGCAGCGGGTCAACGTGGTGCTCGATATTGCTTCCGCGCCGGAAGAATGGGTGAAGCTGGGCGATGGGTTTCGCGTCGAGGTGAGGATCGTGCTGTTTGCGACGCACGATGGGTTGAAGGTGCCGTTGAGTGCCCTGTTTCGCGAGGGTGAGGCGTGGCAGGCGTTTGTTGCGGAGGGTGAGGTGGCGCGCAAGCGGGGGGTGACGGTTGAGCGGCGGGGGGCGACGGAGGCGCTGGTGACGGGTGGTCTCGCGGAGGGTGACCGGGTGATTTTGCATCCACCAGAATCGCTGAAAGATGGCGCGGCGATCACGCTTTTGAATGGGTTTTGATGGGCGGGTTGCTCAGGCGGGCTGCTCACGCGGGCTGGTGCGGGCGTGAGACGGGCGGCGCGGGGGGCATGGGTGGTGCGACGAGCCAGATGATGAGGGCGAAGGCACCCAGGACGGCGCCGGTGGCGAAGGCGGTTGCGTGTCCGCGGGTATCCCAAAGCCAGCCGAAGAGAAGCGCGCCGGGTAGTGTGAGCAGGCCGACGGTCATGTGGTACCAGCCGAAGGCGGTGGCGCGCTCGCCGGCGTGTGCGAGTTGCGAGACGATGGCTTTTTGGGGGCCTTCGACGAGGGCGACGTGGATGCCGTAGAGGAGGAAGAGGGAGAAGACGGCAGCGCGTGATTCGACGAGTGCGAGCGCGGCGTAGATGGCGACGAAGAGGGCGAAACCGACGGCGACCGATTGGGTGGCTCCGCGACGGTCGGCGATGGCACCCATGACGGGCGAGGCGACGGTTTTGACGAGGTGGAGAGCGACCCAGAGAAGTGGGAGGGTGGTGAGTGAGCCGACGGTGACTTCGCTTGCGCGGAGGAGGAGGAAGGCTTCGCTGGCGTTGGCGAGGGTGAAGAGGGCGATGGGGAGGAGCAGTCGGCGCATGGCGTAGCCGACACGCAGGGTGGCGGGGCCGCCCCAGAACGAGTGCGAGGGTGAGGGGTTTGAGCGGCGTGTGCGTTGCTCGCGGACGAAGAAGGTGGCGGTGGCGACTGCGAGGACGCCGGGGATTGCGGAGCAGAGGAAGAGGAGGCGGAGATCGTCGCCGACGACGGCGAGGACGGCGAGTGCGAGGAGTGGGCCGATGGCGGCGCCGAAGTGATCCATGGCGCGGTGGAACGAGTAGACGAGCGAGGCGTGGTTGGGGTCGAGTGAGGCGGCGAGGAGGGCGTCGCGTGGGCTTGAGCGGAGTCCCTTGCCGACGCGGTCGGTGACGCGGACGGCGAGGACGTGGAGGGGTGAGGCGGCGAGGGCGACGAGGGGGCGGACGATGGAGGAGATGGTGTAGCCGGCGACCATGAGGGGCTGGTTGCGGCCGATGGCATCGGCGGCGCGGCCGGCGACGAGGCGGAGGGGG
>CAZXXB010000016.1:1343-4982 GCA_964644185.1 uncultured Myxococcota bacterium | reverse complement strand
CGACCGAGAGGGCTGTGCCGCCGAGGACGGTGGTGATGAAGAGCGGGAGAAATGGCATGACCATTTCGCTCGCGGCGTCGGTGAAGAGGCTGACGAGGCCGATGGCGAAGACGTTGCGGGTGAGCCACACGGGGCGAGGCATTGGTTTGGCCTAGGGTTTGGGTGAATCGGTGTGGTCGTGTTGGCGCAGGGCGTCTGCGAGGGGGTCGCCGTGGGGTTGGGTTGGTGGTGGTGTGGCGAGGGCTGCGCCTTCAAGGGCGGTTGCGGGTTTTGGCGCGAGTCCGGTTTTTTCGGCGACGTCGCGGTCTGTATCGAGCATGCCTTTGAGGGCCTCGGCCAACTCGTTGAGGGCGGGGTCTTGATCGTCTACTTCGGCTGCGTCGGCGGTTTCGTTTTCGTTGGGGAAGAGGCCGGCGAGGATGCCTTGCTCGAAGGGTTCGCCGAGCTTTTGCTCGAAGCGCTTTTTCGAGGCGTCGGTGAGGTCGATGTACTCTTGGGCGCTGGGTAGCTGGTCGAGCGATTTTAGACCGAGGAATTCGAGGAAGGCAGGGGTGGTGCTGTAGATGGCGGGCTTGTGGGGTAGATCCATATCGTGGCCGATGATGCGAATCAGCTTGTGGTCGAGGAGAGCTTTGAGGGGGCCGCCGCAGTCGTCGACGCCGCGAAGGTATTCGACCTGCGCGCGGGTGACCTGTCGGCGGTAGGCGACGATGGCGAGGGTTTCGAGTTGGGCGCGGGTGAGTTTGACGGGGCGGACCTTGGCCATGAGGGTCGCAAAGCCGGCGTTTTCGGGGGCGGTGCGAAGCTGGTATCCGTTGGCGAGTTCGTAGAGGCGGATGCCGACGGGCGAATGTGCGTCACGCTCGACGCGGGCGCGGAGGACGTCGCGCACGCGGCTTGCGTCTTCGAGGCGCAGAAGGCGCGCGAGGGCGGCGGCGGTGATGGGTGCGTCGGCGACGAAGAGCATCGATTCGAGAATGGAGAGGAGGCGATCGTCGGTGAGTTCGAGGGCCGAGAGTTCGGGTGCGTCGATGGGTACTTCGCCGGCGGCGACGGGGGTCTCGTCGGTGAGGAAGTCGCCGGTGGCGGTGGGCTCGGTGGCGGGGGCGCTGGTGGTGGCCGTGGAGTCGCTGGCGGAGGTGTCGCCCTGCCCGCTCGCGTGGGCTGACGTGTTGGGTTCGCTGGGTTCGCTGATGTGGGTCATGACGATGCGTCTCCGGCAATTTGGGTTTCGAGGTCGGCGGGGAGTTCGCCGAGCACGCCAAACTCGACCCAGAATTCTCCACCTTCGGACTGCTTGATTTTGAGCATGCGCAGTTTGCCGAGTTCGAGGATGGCGAGGAAGGTGAGGATGCGGTCGTCGCGGGTGAGTTCTGGGGTGAAGAGTTCGGTGAAACGGGCGTGGGGTTTTCCGCGAAAGCGGTCGACGAGTTCGGCGATGCGTTCGCTGACCGAGACTTCTTCGGCGAAGACTTCGCGGGGGGTGATTTTTTCTTCGCGGGCGAGTGAGAGGGCGACGAAGATTTTGACGAGGTCAACGGCGGCGACGCGGGCGAGGGTTTCGGCGTCGCCGCGCTCGCCAGTGACGACTTCGAGTTGGCGGCTGAAGGTGTCGCGCCCGAGCCATGGCAGCTCGTTAATCTTGCGGGCGGCATCCTGATATTTCTGGACGAGGAGAAGCTGCTGGACGAGTTCGAGTCGCGGGTCGGGTGGTGGCTCGTCGCTCTCGACTGGCGAGTCGGTGGGAGGCAGCAGCATGCGCGACTTGATGTGGGCGAGGGTGGCGGCCATCTCGATGTAGGCGGCTGCGACGTCGATGTTGAAGTCGCGGGCGCGGTCGAGCCACTTCAGGTATTCGTCGAGGAGGGCGGCGATGTTGAGGTTGAAGAGGTCGAAGCGGTGTTTGCGGACGAGGAAGAGGACGAGGTCGAGGGGGCCGACGAAGTTGTCGTAGGTGACGATGAAGGCGTCGTCGCCGAGGGTGAGGGGTTCGAATCCGGCGGCTTCGTAGTCGGCGAGCGTGGCGCGGGCGTCGAGGTGGACGGCTTGCGTGGCACCCGGTGTTGCGGGGGCGAGCTGTGTTGGGTCGGTGCCTTCGGCGGCGTCTTTGTGCGACTCGGTCACGCGGGGTTCCTTGAAGAAAGCTTGAAGAAAAGGGTTGGTCAGGCGGCGACCTGGAGCAGTGTTTTTGTGATGGCGCTTGTGACCGCGCCGAGTGGTCCGCGAAAGAGCATGAGAAAGCCGATGAGCAGGAGCCACGAGTAGTTTTGCAGGGCGTTGTAGCTGTCGGCGTGGCGTGGGCCGAGCAGCCACGAGACGACGCGCGAGCCATCGAGTGGGGGGATGGGGATGAGGTTGAAGATGGCGAGGATGATGTTGAGGCGGACCATGACGACGCAGAGGGCGATGAAGGCTTCGGGTGCGTCGAAGCGGACGCCGAAGCCGAAGGCGATGGCGAAGAGGATGGCGAGGAAGACGTTGGAGAGGGGGCCTGCGAGGGCGGTGAGCATGACGCCGGTGCGCATATCGACGGTGCGGCGGAAGCGGACGGGGTTGATGGGGACGGGGCGTGCCCAGCCGAAGAGGAAGGGGATGCTGCCGAGGATGGCGATGGCGGGGAAGAGGAGTGTGCCGATGGGGTCGATGTGGACGGCGGGGTTGAGCGAGAGCCTGCCCTGGCGCTCGGCGGTGTCGTCGCCGAGTTTGAAGGCGGACCATGCGTGAGCGTACTCGTGGACCGAGAGCGAGAGGATCATCGGTACGAGGACGAGCACGAGTTCTTGAATCTTGTCTTCCAAAACGCCTCTTTTCGCGACAGTGGCGAGCCCGGTTGTCGGGCGGTATCGCGTTGGCATGGGCAAACGCGGAGCCGTGCGTTACATCGGGCCCCGAAGGCGTGTCAAACGGGGGTGAAGGCGGCGATCTTGAACGAAATGGCGGAATGGGGGCGAAGCGGTGTGGTTGTGGCTTGTTTCGTTGAAACCGATTGCATAGGGTCTCATGTGCGCCTGCAACCGTCTGGCCCTGAAGCCCGCATGAGCCAATTCGCTCTACGTCTGACGCTCGTGATTTTGAGCCTGTGTGCCCTGCCGGCACGGGCGCAGGATCGTTTTTTCGCGAGTCCGATGGGGGGGCGTTCGGCGCTGATGGGCAATACGGGTGTGGCGCTGGGCAATGATGGTGCGGCGCCGTATTTGAATCCGGCGGCGATTGCGCACATCAATGACACGCAGTTTGCGTTTTCGGCGAACATTTACTCGTACGCGAGTTACACGGCGCCGAACTGGTATGCGCCGGGGCCGATTGACGAGAGCATCACGGGGGCGTTTCAGCTTTCACGCGAGACGTTGACGGCGCAGCTCTTCGACGTGATTCCATCGACGGTGTGTTATTTTTACGTACCGCAAGACTACGACGACCCGGCGTCGGAGGAGGAGGGCTGGAATCCATTGAAGGCGTTGCGGATGGGTCAGCGGGTGGCGTTGTGTCTTGGGACGAGTCAGCGGAGCAATTTCAGTTTCATCGGAAAGAACAATCGCGACGAGTCGGTGAGCGGCATTTTCACGCGGCAGAATTCGTTGCAGCTTTCGTTTGAGCGGTTTGAGTTTGGGCCTGTGTATTCGCGTGCGCTGACGCGCG
>CAZXXB010000016.1:0-1331 GCA_964644185.1 uncultured Myxococcota bacterium | reverse complement strand
CATTGCGATTGGCATCTCGGTGATGGGGTCGTCGACCGATTTTGACCGGGTGCTCGACGCGAGTTCGACGTTTGTGAATCGCGAGGGTGTGGCGGTGAGTTCGTTTACGAGTGCGGCGACGCGGGCGTATTCGGTGGATGTGACGGGGACGGTGGGGGTGACGTGGAAGTTTTCGCCGCACTACGTGCTGGGGGCGTCGTTTCGGTTTCCATCGATTCATTTGTACGACGAGTACGAGACGTATTTTCGGCGGGCGTCGTATGGGACGACGATTCAGAGTGATGAGGCGGCGGGCACGGGTACGTTTACGGCGCGGCAGCCGATGCGAATTGCGCTGGGGCTGGGGGGCGAGCACCGGAACTTTCGGTTTGAGTTTGACCTGTATTACCACTTCGCGATGGACCGGATGTACGAGGGGCGGGCGATTGCGAATCGGCTCGTGGTGGAGAACGCGGAGGTTGTGGCGGAGCGTCCGATTAACATTGAGGTGAATCAGCCGTCGCGGCACGTGGTCGATTTTGGGGTGGGTGCGGAATACTTTTTTACCGATCGGTTCAGCGTGCTGGGCGGGGTGAATTCGAGCTTCAGCGCGTTTGACGAGTTGAAAGGGGCGGCGACGCCGAATGGGCTCGACCAGTGGGCGATGAATCAGCTCAACTTTGCGCTGGGGGTGGGCAATTATGGGCGCGGGGGCGAATTGCTGATTGGCGTGCAGGGCAGTTACATGTGGGGGCAGATTGCGGCGGTGAACAGCTTTTCGTTGCCGAATGACCTTGTGTACACGGACCTTTCGGGGTTTCGGCTGATGGCGGTGATCGCGGGGCGCTTCAACCTTCGGGCCTTGCAGGAGACGTTCGTGAATGCGGGCAAGGCGTGGGGCGCGACCGAAGAAGACGATGAGCGGTGAAGACGATGAGCGGTGAGTGGGGCGCTTTGTTTACTGGCAGAGAGAGGAAGTGAGTACGTGATGAATCGATTTCTCGAAGAGCTGCAATCGCGCGGGATGATTCAGCAACATTCGGCGCCGTTTGATGAGTTGTCGCGGGTGCTGGATGCGCGGGGCGAGACGGGTGCGATGGCGGGCCCGACGGCGGGGTACATCGGGTTTGACCCGACGGCGGATAGTCTGCACGTGGGGCACCTCGTGAGCGTGATGGGGCTTCGGCATTTTCAGGATGCGGGGCACAGGCCGATTGCGGTGATTGGTGGGGGTACGGCGCTCGTGGGTGACCCTTCGGGCAAGAGCGAGTCGCGTCCGATGTTGACGGAAGAAGACGTGGCGCGAAACGGTGAGGCGATACAGAGGCAGCTTGCGAAGCTGTTGCGGTTTG
>CAZXXB010000015.1:23552-27654 GCA_964644185.1 uncultured Myxococcota bacterium | reverse complement strand
CGGTGGCGGAGTTGATTGTGGCGTGTGCGCGGGCGCGGCGTGAGCGGCGGGGGCTGCACTATTCGATGGATGTGGATGAGCCGGGGCCCGATACGGTGCCGAGCGATACGATTGTGAAGCGGCAGTTTCATCGAATGCATGTCGAGGTGCGTCCGGTAGCAGAGCGGGTGCGCAGTTTTGCGGGGTAGGTTTTTGGGGAGGCGCCAAGCGACGTCGAGCTTGCCTCGCGGGCGGGCATGGCGGAGAATGTTGGGGCGATGATGCCTCCACGAAATTCAGCAGCATTTGATCTGGCGCCGACCGCGAAGGGTCGGGCGACGGCGGCTGACCTTGCTGCGTTACCCGAGCACGTGACGGGCGAGATCGTTGACGGGGCGCTGTATGCGCATCCGCGACCGGCAGTGCGGCATCAGGCGAGTGCGGCGCGGATGGGGCGGGTGCTGGGCTCGGCGTTTGATGGGGCAGGGGATGGCGATGAGCCGGGTGGGTGGATTTTGCTGCCAGAGGTCGAGTTGCACCTCGGCGAAGATGTTTTGGTGCCGGATATCTCGGGGTGGCGGCGAGAGCGGCTTTGTGAGTGGCCTGAGACTGCGTTTGTGGCGGTGGTACCTGACTGGGTGTGTGAGGTGTTGTCTCCAAAGACGGCAGGGTTTGATCGGTTGAAGAAGATGCGGCGGTATGCGGCGCACGGGGTTGGGCACGTGTGGATTGTGGACCCGATTGCGCAGTCGCTGGAGGTGTTTCGCCTCGAAGGGGCGACGTATGCGGTGGTGGGTGGGTTTGTGGGCGACGAGAAGGCGCGGGCTGAGCCGTTTGATGCGGTCGAGATCGATCTCGCGCTGTTGTGGAAGTTTTAGCGACCGAATGAGAGCAGGATCGCAGCGGACCAGAAGCGGGTGCAAGTCAATCACAGCAAGAGGGCAGGTTGAATGAAGTCGTTTTTGCCTCACGTGTTGTACCCGATCTTGCTGGCGCTTCCGGTTGGTGGGGCGGCGTGGGTTTATGCCGTGGCCGATGTGCCGGTGATGGTGCTGGCATCGGGGGCGGTGGCGGCGGCGGGGGCGGTGATTTGGCTGTTGGAGTACCTGCTGCCGTATGACGAGAACTGGAAGCCTGAGGGTTGGCGGCTGGGTCTTGATGTGTTGCACACGGCGGTGTCGTCGGTGATTGCGGGTGCGATGAAGACGGCGGTGATGCTGGGGCTCGCGATGTGGCTCGACCCTCACCTGGGGCTCGGGCTTTGGCCGTCGTCGTGGCCGTTGTGGGCGCAGGTGGTGTTGGCGGTGCCGGTTGCGGACCTTGGAATCTACCTTGGGCATCGCTGGATGCACACGAGCAACATTGGTTGGAGGGTGCATGCGGTACATCACTCGCCGAGCAAGCTGCATTTCTGGGCGTCGGCGCGTACGCATCCGTTTAATGCGGTGGTGAAGGTGGTGTGCGAGTCGGGGCCGCTGCTGGTGTTGGGGATTGGGCCGGATGCGTATGCGTTCTGGCTGATTTTTATGAGCGTCAACGGGATGCTGGAGCACGCGAACATCGAGTTGCGTCCGGGTGTGTTGAGTTACGTGCTGGCGACGAACATTGTTCATCGCGGGCATCATTCGCGCGAGCGTGCGTGGTCAGACTCGAACTACGGCAACACGACGATGCTGTGGGATTTGCTGTTTGGCACGTTCAAGATGCCGAAGGCGCCGGTGCATGAGGTGGGTGCGGGTGGGTACGCGATACCCGAAAACTACAGCGCGCACCTCGCGGCACCGTTTGTGTTGTCGCGGTTCGAGGTGCGCGAGTAGCGCACTGCTGGCGCGGGTCGCTGCGCGGTCGCGGGTGTGTGCGAGGCGTGCGGCTCGGCGACGCCTGGGGGTGGGGTTAGCGCCCGAGCTTTTTCTTCAGTTTGAGTTTGGTCTGCTTGAAGGTGCGAGCCGCCATGCCGAGGTAGTGGTAGGGCGGTGTCTTGCTGTTGTCGTCTTTGGGCTCGTAGGGGCCGGTCAGGTAGGGGACGTACATCGAACGGCGCAGGCTTGGCTCGCCGATTTTTTGCGATTGGGCGACGCGGTGCCAGAGACGTCCATCGTGGACGGTGAGGTCGCCAGCGTTGGTCTCGACGCAGATTTCGTCGGGGTCGGTGTCGTGGCTGACGAAGTAGAGTTTGCGAAACGCGGTGTCGCGAAAGCCCTGCTTGTGGCTGCCGGGAATGAGGCGGAGTCCGCCGTTGGTGCGGTCGCAGTCGTCGAAGTGCATGCCGATGTTGAGCATCTGCACGGGCATGCGACCGTAGAAGATGTCGCGCAAGCCGTCGGTGTGCCAGCCGAGCTTCGGGTATGAGCTGCCGGGGATGTTCATGTACATGTTGATGACGACGCCGTCTTTTTCGCGGTCGCCGATGCGGGCGTCTTCGCCGATGAGCTTACGGACGGGCTCGAAGCGTTTGTCGTGGACGAAGGTGCGGATTTTGTCGGAGAAGACCGAGGCGAAGGCGATGCGGTTGCAGAATTTTTGTCCGTCGGGTTTGGTGCCGTAGAAGACGGGTATGCCGAAGACTTTTTTGCGGTTCGCGGCGACCCACTCGCGCTCGATGCGGTCGCGTTCGCTGCGGAGCATCTGCACTTCTTCGGGGGTGGCGACGCGGTCGAAGTGGAGGAATCCGTATTTGTCGAGGAAGGCTTTTTGCTCGGCGGTGATTTCGGTGCCGAGTTTGAACTTTGTGCCGATGGGGGGAATCGCGACGCCGTTGCCTGTATTGAACGAGCTTTTCGCGGTTGCGGTGAAAACTTCTGCTGCGGCCATTTGATGCAAACCTCTCGACGGGGCGTCGGTCACGAATGCGACGCGTCAATGTCACGGGCTCTTATTTGTCCGGCGAGATTTCCGCAAGGGGTTTTTGGCCGCTGGGGGCAGGGGTTACCCGTCGGTGGCTCGACCTGGATCAAAGAGGGGCGCGGGGGTGACGGACAGATTCTCGCCGTGGCGGCGTTGGACCTCGGCTAGAAAGCGGGTTGCGAGGGCGATCGCGCCAGCGCTGTCTTCGACATCGACTGGAATCGGCGCACCGTAGCCTCCAATGCGTCGCGCAGAGGCCGTTGCGATGTAGGCTTGACCCACCTCGGCGGGCCATCCGCCGAGGCGAATCAACTCACGATGAACTGCGGATTCGACCGCTTTGTGGGTGGTGAAGTATTGCCCGCTGATAGCAAATACGGCTGAAGCGGCGTGGAACACTGCGTAGTAGGCTCGATTAGCGGCACCGTCGAAATCACCGGAGGCGTGCAAGAGTTCCGCGCTTGCAAGGGCTCTTTGCGCCCGGCGCCACAAATCGGTCGCGCGCTGCAACTCGCTTTCATCTTCATTGTTCACGCCGCAACGCCTTCTTTGCGAACTTCAATGTAAAGCGGCCATTTCGAATGGAGGTAGCGTTCTTGCGTATCGGGCATGATGTGTAGCACGCGACCGTTGTACCGGCACTGCAGGTCGTAGATCGCCTTCTGGGCGGCAAAGGTATCAGCGTACAGTCGAATCGGCCCGTGGAGCAACAGCATGAGGTCAATGTCGCTGTCGGGTGTCGCGTCACCCCGCGCTTCAGAGCCGTAGAGTATCAACTCGCGAAAACGCTCGCCGAACGCCGCCTGCAACCGCGCCTTGACCTCGCCCAACAACGCCGCGCGCGTCATCGGTGGGTACTTTTCATCGCACGCCTGCGCTTCGACCATGTGGACACTCGGTGCGCCTTGCATCGTCAGTTCGTCTCGTGTCGTGTGTTGGTTTGACTTCATCGCGGGCAGTTTAGCGCATTGGCCAACGCCCGCAAACGAATTTTCATGTGGGCTACGTGCGGCTACTCGGCTGCGGCCTCGTCGAGGCACTCGCAGAACCCATCGCGGGGAAAGTCGTCGGGTGGGTTGCACTGGGCGGTGACGTCGCCGCAGAGGTCTCCGCAGACGAGTGGCCACTGACCGACAGGGAAGTCGCCTTCTGGGACAAAGCGGGCGAAGAAGGCTTGTCCGCCGCCGGGTACCTCGGTGGGCTTGCCCTCGCAACCAGAGGCATTGAGACCGCAGTAGAGAATTTCGACGCGCTCGAACGAGAGGGTGCCCGACAGCTC
>CAZXXB010000015.1:16966-23538 GCA_964644185.1 uncultured Myxococcota bacterium | reverse complement strand
CGTCGGCGCCATCTTTCGTTGTGACCTCGCCGAACATCGAGACTGAGAAGAGGTCGACGAAAAATCCGGTGGTGAAGATTTTTATGTCAAAGGTGTCGGTCTGGATCAGGCGCTTGCCGTTGGATTCGGTCACGCGACCCTTTGTGTGAAGGGCGAAGCCGTCTCGATTGGTCTGGACGAAGAGGCACTCGGGCTCGCGCCCATCGCGGGGGCAGAGCGCGCCGTTGACGGTCTTCTCTTTGTACCAGCCGGTTTGCGAACCGACGAGGTAGAGTTCACCGTCTGCGAGTGTGCGAAGGTCGAGGATGAGGCGGAGAAAGACGTCGATGTTGGCGACTCTGGCGGTGGAAATGAGGGTGTACGTGCCGTTCTGAACCTCGATGGGGTCGTCTGAGACTTCGCAAGCGTCATCATCGTCGCCGGTCGAAGAGTCGTCGTCGTCGGTCGAAGAGTCGTCGTCGTCGCCGGTCGATGAGTCGTTATCGTCGTTGTCATCATCATCATCGCCGCTATCGTCATCGTCGTCGTCGTCCGTCGTGGGGCGACGGGGGCCAACGGTGTAGCCGTACCATGTGGGGGTGCGCAGTTCGGCCTCGTTGGTTCCGGTGAGTCCGGGTTCGATTTCGAGCAGGTAGGCGGCGCCAAGCTCGCCATAGGTGTCTTCGTCGAGGGTGACGGTTGCGCCAACGACAAAGCCTTGCTCGATGGTGGGCTCGATGGTGATTCCATCGCAGGGTTTTTTTACGGTGCAGCCTTTGATGAGGGGTTCGCCGGGGGGCGGGTAGTCGACCTCGGAGATGCCGCTTGGGGCTTCCCAGATGGCGAGCGAGAGGGTCTCGACCTTGATGGCCTTGGCGAAGGTCATAACGATGGGGTCGCCAAAGGGGACGAGTTTGGACACGGGGGTGGCGGTGACGGTGGGGGGCGCGTTGTATCCACCGCAGGCAGAGGTGAGGGTGATGGCGAGGCAGGCGACGAGGGTCGCGAGGGTTCTTGCAGCGGCGCTGGAGGGCGGGGTGCGAGTCGCGGTGGAAGTCATCGTGCGAGTCGTGGAGGAAGTCGTGGAGGAAGTCATGGTGGGCCTCAGAAGAGAAACGCGAAGCGGGCTTCGACCATACCGGCGTTTGCGGCGTCGCCGTTGGCGTCTTGCAGCGAGCTACCGGCGAAGAGGTAGGCTCCCTCAACGGTGAAGACGAACGATTGCATGAAGACCCAGCGCACCTGGGCGTCGAGTTCGGTGCCGTAGTAGCTGCCCGGACGTCCGCCGTTGAAGTTGACGGAGTCGCGTTCGAGGGTGTCGGGGCCGCGCAACGAGAGGGTGGTTTGAATGGGGTCGACGACGCCGCGCGCTTCGGGCCATGCGAAGAGGGCGCCGACGCGGAGGTGGAGGTCGTGCATGCGGCGCTTCAGAATGTCCCACTTGACCTGGGGGAAGAAGGCGATGGCGTTCTGGAAGCGCCCCTGGGTGGCGGCTTCGGTGATGGGAAATGAGGTGAAGTTGCCGTCTTTGAGGTTCTCGATGCCGACAGCGACCGAGCGTGCCGACTGGTAGGCGAGCACCTGTTTGAAGAGCAGTAGGCCGACGTTGGTGTCGCGGGCGAATGAGAAAACGCTGAGGGTGGTTTCGGGGCGGGGGTCGTCGTCGCCGCTTGCGAAGTCGTACTCGGCGGTGAGGGTGACGGGTCCGATGCGGTAGTCGAGAATGAGGCGTTCGCCGCGGGCTTTGATTTCCTGACGGGTGACGGTGCCGGTGCCGAGCGCGGCGAAACCCTCGGAGATTTCGCGGGTGTGGCCGTAGATGAACATGTGCTGGTACGAGAGGGTGAAGTTATAGATGGTGCCGTCGAGGCGGATAGGAAATCCCCAGATGGCGGTGTCGAACTGCTTGTTCATCAGGTGGGCGACGTTGGCGCTGAGGTTGAAGTCTTTGAGCCAGCCGATGTCTTTGATGCGCCACTGGAGCGCGCCGCCGAACTGGTAGAGGTTGTCGTCGGGTACGTAGGGCAGGTCTTGAGCGAGCCAGTCGAAGAAGAGGCCGAGAAAGACGCCGTTGTCTTGCGAGCGGTCTGCGACGTAGCCGGGGCCGTGCTGGATGGCTTTGACAGCCTCGTCGAGCTTGGTGCCGAAGAGGACGCGGTCGGCACTGTCGGCGTGGAGGCTGACGCCCCAGCGGTTGTAGCGTCCACCGTCGTTGCCGGTGATGTTGTCGCCGTAGGCGAGGGGTTGGCGTCCGACGCGCAGCAGGCCGATGGGGAGGTAGACGTCGCCGTAGACCCAGTTGAAGCGGATGGGGTCGATGGATTTGAGCACGGGTCGGTAGGCCTCGATGTCGAGTTCGGCGTCGGTGCCTTCGAGGCCGGCGGGCAGGCCGACATCCCACGCGGTGAGGTTGGGTTGGCGGGTGGCGATGGTGACGCCGAAGTTGGGTGAAGGGTTTTGCAGGAAGGTGCCGTTGTCGCCGAAGAGAGCGCCGTTGAGGATGTCGGCCTGAACGACGATGGCGACGATGTTTTCGACTTTGAGGGCGAGGTTGACGCGAAGTCGTTGCTCGACCCACCAGGTGTCTTGCACGTCTTCGGAGGCGAGGTCGAGCGGGTTGATGTAGATGGAGCGGACGCGGTACTCGGCGCCGAGATCGAGGAACTTGCGGAGGACCTGTTTGGCTTCTTCGAAGACGACGGGGCGCTCGCCGACCGCGCCGGGTGCGTCGTCTGGTTTTGGAGATTGAAGACCTTCGGGCACGAAGCTGGGTTGGCGCGCAGGGGCGGGTTCGTCGAGTCCCGTGCTGCGGGGGTAGACGTTTTTGGGTGGTTTTGGACCCTTTCGTTGCGAGACGGTGCCGGGTGTCGCGGGGGTGTCGGCGGTGACGGCGGCGCCCGCGTCTTCGGGTGGGTCGGGTTGTGCGGCAGGTTGGGCGGCAGGTTGGGCTTCGGTGGTGCCTGCGGAGAGTTGGAAGGTGCCCGACTTTGCGGCGTCGTCGGTGGCGCCGAAGGTGGCGGTGCGCGACTCGAGGGTGCCTTCGTCGGTCGGCGGTGGTGTGGGCGGTGTCGCGGCTGGTGTTGCGGCTGGTGTCGCGGCTGGCGCTGCGTCGGTGCCGGTTTCAGTCGAGGGGGGCGGGGGTGCGTCGTCTGCCGCGTGGGCCACGGCATCGACCATGAGCAGCGCCGATGCGAGCGAGATCGCGAAGAGACGCGGGGCAGGGGTGCGCGGAAAACGGGCGCACGAACCGTTGCATTGAGTGTGCTTCATTACGTCTGCCGGTATTTCCAACGTGCCAGGAGGATTGTTTTGTTTCTGTCACAGCAGACCACAGATGTGAAGCGCGCATCAACTGCTGGTGCGACGAAAGGACTGCCCGCCCGATGAAAGCGGCTGAGGTTGCGTGAAGCGGATATGAAAAAACGCCCCGTGGGGTGAGCACGGGGCGTATCTGGCGGCCTATTGCTCGCGCGGCGAACATCACGAGAGAACGCACGTGGTTACGCGAGGATGAACGTGGTCATGCGAGATCAAAGAGTAAAAACTCGGCGTCTTGCGAGGCGGTGATGGTGATGGTGGGTTCGTTTTCAATGGCGGCGGCGTCGCCCGGGTTGAGGGGCGTTCCGTTGACGGTGAGGTTGCCTTTGACGAGTTGCAGCCATGCTCCGCGCCCGCTTTCGAGGGTGTGGGTGACGGTCTCGCCGGGTGCGAGCATCGAGGCGTAGAGGGCGACATCCTGATGAATCGTGACTGAACCGTCGCGTCCATCGCGTGAGCCGACGAGGCGCAGCTTGCCGCGCTTTTCGTCGTCGGCGAAGAACTTTTGCTCGTAGCCGGGTTTGAGGTTGCGGGCTTCGGGGAGAATCCAGATCTGCAAGAGGTGGGTGTCGTCGGCTTTGAGGTGGTTGTACTCGCTGTGGGTGACGCCGGTGCCGGCGGTCATGCGTTGAATCTCGCCGGGGTAGATGACGGCGCCGTTGCCCATGCTGTCTTTGTGTTCGAGGGCGCCATCGACGATGTGGGGGATGATTTCCATGTCGGGGGGGGGGTGGGTGGGGAAGCCCTCGCCGCCCGCGACGTAGTCTTCGTTGATGACGCGCAGGGTGCGAAAGTGCATGTGGGCGTCGTCGTAGTAGCCCGCGAACGAGAATGTGTGGAAGCTGCGGAGCCAACCGTGGTCGGCTTTGCCACGTTCGTTTGAGCGACGGAGGGTGAGCATGGTGTGGGGCTTTCCGCGGCGGGGCCGCATGTTCACGCTGGCGTGCCGGGGGCGACACGTGCGTGAGGGGTTTGGGTGGGTGATTCACGGGGAGAATCAACCGGCGCGCGTTGCGTGTGGGGTTGAAGCCACGGTAGCGTCGCGCGTCGAGAAAGTTAGGCACGCCTATCTCTTCGTCAAGAGGGGCTCGTGAACGAGGTGAAGTGAGATGGCAGGTAACGTGTCAGGTAGCGCGGCAGGCAACGTGGTACGCATTGCGGGGGTGTCGGGCAGCTTGCGGGCGGCGTCGTACAACACGGCGCTGCTGCGCGCGGCGGTCGAGATTTGCGAGCAGACGTTGCCGGGGCAGGCGACGATTGAGATCGTGCCGATCATCGAGTTGCCGATTTATAACGGCGATGTCGAGGCGGTGGGGATTCCAGATGCGGTGAAGGCGTTTAAGCAGGCGATTGCGGGGCACGATGCGGTGCTGTTTGCGACGCCTGAGTACAACTCGTCGGTGAGTGGCGCGTTGAAGAATGCGATTGACTGGGGTTCGCGTGGGGGCAACGTGTGGAGCGGTAAGCCTGTGGCGATGATGGGGGCGACGATGGGGGGCACGGGCACGGCGGTCGCGCAGTCGCATTTGCGGCAGATACTGGTGCGGGCGGGTGCGCTGACGCTTGCGCAGCCTGAGGCGTATGTGGCGACGGCGCAGTCGAAGTTTGACGCAGGTTTGCAGCTTACCGACGAGCGGACACGTGAGCATCTGGCGCGGCTTTTGACGGCGCTTGTGGCGTGGACGGCGACCCACACCCGCGCGGGTTAGACCGCGGAGTCGACCGACAGATTAGATGACCAGCAGGGCGACACCGGCGACCGAGATGATCGCGCCTAAGACGATGCGCGGGGTGATGCGTTCGCCGTTGAGCTTCCACGCGAGTGGGATGATGAGGACGGGGGTGAGGGCCATGAGGGTTGCGGCGACGCCGGTTGAGGTGTGCTGGATGGCGTAGAGCGAGAACGAGACGCCGAGGAAGGGTCCGAAAAAGGCGCCGAGGGCGGCGTCGCCAAAGCCAGCGCGGTGGCGCAGTGAGGCGGCGACTTTGGGCCAGTGTCCGATAAGGGTGAAGAGGGTGGCGAAGCCGACGGTGGCGGCCATGGCGCGCATCTGGGTGGCGACGACGGGGTTCATGCCGAGACCCATGCCGTGCTTGCCGAGGATGAGTCCGATGGCTTGACCGAGTGCGGCGCCGATGGCGAGCACGACGCCCCATGTGGGGATGCGCGCGGTTGAGCCGTCGATGGCGGGGGCGCGCTCTGAGACGACCCATGCGACGCCGCCTAAGGTGACGGCGATGCCGACAAGGTCGAGTGGGGCGAGTTCATCGCGCAGAAAGATGACGCCGAGCAGGGCGGCGAAGGGTGGTGCGAGGGTTTGCAAGAGCAGGGTGAGGCGGGCGCCGATGACGAGGTAGGCTTGAAAGAGGCAGTAGTCGCCGAAGACGAAGCCGACGAGCCCCGAGAGCGAGAGCCAGAGCCACTCGTGGGGGGTGGCGTGGAGGGGTATTGGTGAGCCGGTGGTGAAGGTGTTGACGGTGCCGAGCATGACGACGGCGAAGACGAGGCGAATGAGATTGAGGGTGAGCGAGCCGAGTTTGCGGGCGGCGCGCTCGAAGTAGATGGATGAGCCTGTCCAGAGGCAAGCCGTAAGAAACGCCGCGAGTTGCCCCGTGGCGTTTTCGGAGAGAACCCCTGCGAATGTGGGTGTATCCACGATGGGGGGCTTACTCGACGGTGACGCTCTTTGCGAGGTTGCGGGGCTGATCGACGTCGGTGCCGTTGTGGTCGGCGATGTGGTAGGCGATGAGCTGCAACGGGATGGTGGTGATGAGGGGCTCGATGTGCTCTGGCAGCGCGGGGACGGTGATGACGTCGGCGGCGAAATCCCAGATGCGGTCGTCGCCGTTGGTGGCGATGGCGATGACTTTTCCGCCGCGGGCGCGGACCTCTTGAATGTTGCTGAGGGTTTTTTCGTAGGCGGAGTTTTGGGTCGCGATGAAGACGACGGGCATGGTCTCGTCGATGAGGGCGATGGGTCCGTGCTTCATTTCGCCGGCGGGGTAGCCTTCGGCGTGGATGTACGAGATTTCTTTGAGTTTGAGGGCGCCTTCGAGGGCGACGGGGTAGTTGATGCCGCGCCCGAGGTAGAGGCAGTTGCTTGCGCGGGCGTATTTTTCGCTGATGTAGCGGATGCGGTCTTCTTGCAGGAGGACCTGTTCGATGAGGCCGGGTGCGGCCATCATGCCGTCGATGAGGACGCGGCCCTGCTCGGCGGTGAGGGTTCCGCGTGCTCTGCCGAAGCGGACGGCGAGCATGGCGAGGTTGGCGATTT
>CAZXXB010000015.1:10519-16931 GCA_964644185.1 uncultured Myxococcota bacterium | reverse complement strand
GGGCCGGCGTGGGTGTAGAAGACGTTGTCGGATTCGCGGGCGATGGAGGATTCGACGACGTTGACGACCGAGAGAACGTGGGCGCCTTTGCGGCGGCCTTCTTTGATGGCGGCGAGGGTGTCGGCGGTTTCGCCAGACTGGCTGACGGCCATGAGCAGCGAGCCGGGTTTTACGATGGGTTCGCGGTAGCGGTATTCGCTTGCGAGATCGACCTCGATGGGGAAGCGGGCGAGCTTCTCGAAGAGGAATTTGCCGACGAGGGCCGAGTGCCACGAGGTGCCGCAGGCGACGATGGTGCCGCGTTCGAGCGAGCGGATGGCGTCGTTGTCGAGTCCGAAACCGTCGATGAATACGTCGCCTTCTTCGGGGCGCAGGCGCCCACGCATGGTATCGATGAGCGCGCGGGGCTGCTCAAAGATTTCTTTGTGCATGAAGTGCTTGTGTCCGCCTTTTTCGGCCATGGCGGGCGACCAGTTGATGGTCTTGACGGTGCGCTCGACGGGGTTGCCTTCGGTATCGAAGAAGCGGACGCCTTCGCGTGTGAGTTCGCCGACGTCGCCGTCGTCGAGGTAGACCATGCGGTTGGTGTGCGAGAGGATGGCGGGGACGTCGCTTGCGACGAAGGCTTCGCCGTCGCCGATGCCGACGACGAGTGGCGACGCGTTGCGGGCGACGATGATGCGGTCGGGTTGTTTGGCGTTGAGGATGACGAGTGCCCATGCGCCGCGAACGCGGGTGAGGGCGTGGCGGACGGCGACGAGCATGTCGCCGTGGGCGCCGTTGTGAAGCGCCTCGTCAACGAGGTGGGCGACGATTTCGGTGTCGGTGTCGCTGACGAACTTGCGACCGCGCGCGGAAAGTTCCTGACGGAGCTCGTTGAAATTTTCGATGATGCCGTTGTGGGCGAGCACGATGTCGCCCGAGCGGTGCGGGTGGGCGTTGCGCTCGACGGGTGCGCCGTGCGTGGCCCAGCGGGTGTGCCCGATGCCGATGGTACCTTCCATCGGTTCGGCCTGAGTCTTGCGGACGAGGTTGATGAGTTTGCCTTCGCTGCGGCGAACGACGAGGCCATTTTCGGTAACGACGGCAACGCCAGCGGAGTCGTATCCGCGGTATTCGAGCCTTCCGAGGCCGTCGAGAATGATGGGGAGGGTTTGTTCTTTGCCTACGTAGCCGACGATTCCGCACATGGATTTTTCTGCCTGTAAGCGCGCGGTGACCCGAGGTGAAAACGGCGAGTCTGGCGCACGCGGGATGTTCGCGTCGAGAACTTCGACGGTATGGTTACGCCGCAAGCGCGCCGGAATCAAGCGGCGGGGGGGCGAAGTGATGTGCGCGAGGTGTTGGGTTGGGGGTGGCCAAAAGCAGAACCGGCGAGGCCGGTGGTGTTGAGACCACGTGGCCGTCGCCGGTGAGCGTCGCGTTGAGCGCGTTCGCGCGTGACACGGTCGCGCCTGACGGTTAGCTGTCGACGAATTCTTTGAGCCGTTGAAGTTCGATGGCCATGTCGGCAATCGCTTTTCTCAGGCGTCGGTTTTCGTCGCGCAGTGTTTGCATCGTTTCGGCGACGGGTTGCCCCGATGGAGAGCCAAAACGCTGCCGCCAGCGAAAGAAGGTTTGAACGCTGATGCCGTGTTTGTGGGCGATATCGCGAATGCGGACATCGCCGTCACCTTCTTTGAGAATCGCGCGAATTTGCTCATCATCAAACTTGCTGCGCCTCATCATGCCTCGCTTTGAGAGGCCCGAGCCGTTCCCCAGTAAAGTTAGTGTTGCATGGAGCGGGCTGGAAGAAAAGTGATGAAAGTCACACAATCGCAGTTGGTCTCAATGTATTCAAAAGGCTATCAATTACGGGTGCACAGTAACGATAGTAGCGAGACGTTGTTGTTCATCGGGCGCGTCGCGGGCTGAGCTTGTGGTCGGCTGTGGCTGCGTGCCAGGCTGCGGGTGAAAATATGGTTGAGGGGATGGATGGCGTGTGTTACGAAGAGCGTTGGGTACGCTGCGGCGTAGCCTCCAGCACCCGCGAGACGCGGTGAGCCGGGGCGGTGGTCGTCACGGTGCACGGTTGAGGGGGCGATCTGGTTTCGACGAGGGTAGTGAAGTTCGAGTGGCAGGCCGGGCGTGATGTCGGCTCGTTAAAAAGGCATCAAAACCACTAAGTGCCAACGACAACGTTGAGTACGCTCTCGCCGCCTAACACTAGGTAGGTGAAGCCATCGGCCCGATGCGCCTCCGAGTCGGTCAACCGGTGTTATTCAGGGGGCTAGCGCGCGTAAAACGTCTTCGATAACGCCGCGAAACACCAGAAGAATGGTCTTGCGAAGAGCGTGCCGGTTCGCGCCTCGTGAGACGACGACAAAAGACCGGCTACGCCTGTAGAAGCTCGCGCGGAGCACTTTCGGACGGGGGTTCGATTCCCCCCGCCTCCACCATTTTGAAGCGTCTGGTGGGGTTTTGGTCGGCCTCGGCATCGTCAATGATGTCGGGGTCGCAACGTTTAAGGGTGCTTTTTATGGGGCTGCTTGTGGTTTCGCGCCGCTCAGCGGGTCGCGAAAGCAGGCTTCGCGAACGGCAGCGGCGACGGCACGGTGGACGTCGCGATCGACGGGTGAGGGCACGAGCTGGCCTTGCGGGGCGTGGGCCGAGATGGTCTCGGCGGCGGCGAGCAGCATGGCGTCGGTGAAGCGTTTGGCGCGCGCGTCGAGGGCACCACGGAAGAGGCCCGGATAGACGAGGACGTTGTTGACGCTTTTGCCGTCGGCGGCGTAGGCGGCGCCCCGGGCAAGGGCGATTTCGGGCTCGATTTCGGCGTTGGGGTTGGTGAGGGCGAGAATGAGCTGCCCCTTGCGAATCATTTCGGGTTTGATGAGTCCGCGAACACCGCTCGTGGCGATGACGATGGTGGCGCGTTGCATGAGTTCGTCGAGTGAGGCGCCGTGTCCGCCGATGTTGGCGAAGCGTTGCAGGGCCTCTTCGCGAATGTCGGTGCCGACGAGTTCGCGCACGCCGTAGACGTGCAAGAGGCGGGCGATGCCCATGCCGGCGGCACCGAGGCCGATTTGTCCGACGATTTGTTTTTTTAGGTCGAGGCCGACGAGGCGTGCGGCGCTGATGAGCGCGGCGAGGACGGCGACGCCTGTGGCGTGCTGGTCGTCGTGGAGGACGGGTTTACCGATGCGCTCGACGAGGGCTTTTTCGATCTCGAAGCAGGCAGGGGCGGCGATGTCTTCGAGCTGGATGGCGCCGAATGAGGGGGCGATCGCGATGACGGCGTCGATGAAGCGTTGGGGGTCTTTTTGTTCGAGCAGGATGGGTACGCCGCTGACGCCGGAGAATTCGGCGAAGAGGGCGGCTTTGCCTTCGATAACGGGGAGTCCGGCGAGGGGGCCGATGTCGCCGAGACCGAGCACGGCGGTGCCGTTGGTGATGATGGCGACGGTGTTTTGCAGGCTGGTGTAGTCGGCGGCGAGTGAGGGGTCGCGCTGGATGGCGAGTGAGACGCGTGAGACGCCGGGGGTGTAGATGTCGCGCAGTTCACCCATGGTGCGGACGGGCATGGTGGAGACGGTGCGGATTTTTCCGCCGCGGTGGTAGTTGAAGACGCGGTCAGAGAGGCCGATGACGCGGGTGCGGGGGATGAGGTTGATGGTTTTGACGAGTTCGTGCTCGAAGTCTTCGTCGACGTCGAGGGTGATTTCCCAGACGGACTTTTTTTCGAGGCGGGCAACCATGGCGACGTTTTCGACGACGACGCCGGCGTCACCGATGACGGTGAGTACGCGGGCGAGGCTGCCGGGTGCGTGTTCGACTTCGACGATGAGTATCTCTGGTATCCGCATTTTTGTTCTATGGGGGAGGCGAGGCACGTGGGGCGTCTGCGCATCGCGGGCGGGCAGGCGCAATGTTTGCGAGGTCAGGTCGCTGACGCTCGCAGTTCGTTGATAAGGGCGGTGTAGCCTTCACGAAACGTTGGATACCGGAAGGTGAAGCCTGAGGCGAGAATGCGGCGGTTGTCGCAGCGTTTGTTGCTGCGTCCGCGACCCATCTGGGTGCGTGCGGCGAGGGCTTCGGGGCTGTCGGCGGAGATGGTTGGTGGGGGTGGCAGGCCGAGAGCGCTCGCGACGAAGCGGTAGACTTCGCAGGTTACGGCGGGTTCGCAATCGCTGCCGATGTAGAGGGTTTGGGGGGCGTCGAGGGTGAGAAGGTGTTTGAGCATTGCGGCGCAGTCGTCGCGGTGAATGCGGTTTGTGTATTGCGGGGGGCCTTCGGCGCAGCGGGCTTTGTTGTCTTGTACGAGGCGAATGAGGCGGTTGCGGGTGGGGCCGTAGATGCCGGAGAAGCGGACGACGACCGGGTGGGCGATGGGGGCGGTGAGTACGGCGCTTTCGCCGAGAAGAATTTTGCGTGAGCCGTCGCTGTCGCCGTTTGCGGGTGAGGTTTCGTCAACGAGTCCGCCGTGGGGCTCTTCGTAGACGCTGGTGCTCGAGACGAAGATGAAGCGTTGTGGTGGCGAGGGCAGGGCGGCGGCGGCGGCGAGGGCGTTTTTGAGTCCATCAATGTAGGCGCGCTGGTAAGAGGCGTCGGTGCCGTCGTCGGCGGCGGCAGTGTAGACGATGGCGTCGAGGGGCTGGTGTGCGGCAGCGGCGGCGAATGCGGCGCGTGTCGCGGCGGCGTCGGTGAGGTCGGCGCTGACGGCTCTGAGGTCGCCGAGTGCGGCGATGTTGCGGCGTAAGGCGGTGACCGCGAGGCCGGCGTCGCGAAGCTCATGGGCGAGCGCGATGCCGACGTATCCGCAGCCGCAGATGAGTGTGTGTGTGGGCGGGGTCACGAGTGTTTGCTCGCTTTGTGGGGTGGGTTGAGAACGTCGTCGCGTGTTTTTGCGTAGCCCTGCTGTTGTGATGAGCCGAGTTTGAGCAGGCGGGGCATGATGACGCGGGCGATTTCTGGAAAGAGGTCGCCGAACCGCGCGAGCACGCCACGGTGAAACGGGACCCAGACTTCGAGCGGCTTTTTGTCGAGGACGCGGCCCATCACGACGTCGCCGATTTCTTCGACGGTGAGGAGCCTTCCGGAAAAGGTCATGGTGGCGGCTTCGCTGTGACGCTGAAGGTCGAGCATGGGGGTTTTGACGGCATCGGGGCAGACGACGGTGACATAGATGCCGCTGTCGCGTAGCTCTTGTGCGGCGGCGAGTGAGAAGGCGCGGACGGCGTATTTTGAGGCGCTGTAGACGGCGTTACCGGCGATGGGCGCGGTGCCGGCGAGCGAGGCGATGTTGATGATGTGTCCACGGTTGCGGGGGCGCATGCGGGCGACGGCGGCGTGGGTGCCGAAGATGACGCCTTTGGTGTTGACGTCGAGCTGGTTGTGGACATCGGCGGGGATGAGGTCGCGGACGTAGTTGGGGGCGATGGCTCCGGCGACGTTGATGAGCACGTCGATGGGGCCACGTGCGGTCTCGGCGGTGTCGAGGGCGCGCTGCCATGCGTCGGCGTTGCGGACGTCGAGGTTGACGAGGGTGAGGCGGTCGCGGGGCCAGTGGTCTTCGTCGGCGACGCGGGCGAGGCGGGCGTCGTCGCGATGGGCGGCTGCGACGGTGGCACCTGCGGCGAGCAATCTTGCGACGAGGTGCCTGCCGATGCCGCTTGCGGTTCCGGTCACGAAGAAGTGGCGTTGCGCGAGGTGTTGGGGGTCTGTTGGCATGGTGGCTCGATCAGGGCTTGCGCGGGGTGTTGTGGGTCAAAGTCTCGGTGTTTGAGTCGCAGCGTGCAGAACGGGCTACCGAAATGGAGTCGGTTCGGCTAGAGTCGCGACTTCTGTTGCAGGCTACCACTGGCATGCCGGTTTGGGCGAGTGCAACGGCCCCGCTAAATCCGCCCGCGAGACGAAGGTCTGGCGTTGCGGCGGGGTGGCTCGCCAACGGGCTGCGAGAGCAGAATCGGAGAGGTTCATGAGCGTATCGACATCGCATGGTTCGGCACACGGCGCGGCAGACGCTGGGCGGCGCTTAATGACAGCCAAGCTGCTGCTGTTGGCGTTTGCGCTCGCGTCGGTGGGTGTTTTTGAGGGCTGCGCGGGTGACGATGACGACGACACGAGCACAGTGTTTCAGCCCGATGATGACGACGACGGCGATGACGATGATGATGACGACGACGATGACGATTCGTCGGTGGCGCTTGGCTGCGAAGATGATGGAGACGGGGGGGAGATTTGCAAGCGCGAGGCGACGATTGGCGCATCGGGTGGTGAGGTGTGTCTTGCCGGGGCGTGCGTGAAGATTCCGCAAGGGGCGTTGCGCGAAGAGGTGACGATTGGTGTGGCGTCGGTGGACCCGGCGTTTTTGCCAGCGCTGCCGCGGTTTCGTCGGGTGAGTGCGGCGCTTGCTGTGACTCCGCATGGGCAG
>CAZXXB010000015.1:10246-10461 GCA_964644185.1 uncultured Myxococcota bacterium | reverse complement strand
GTGCTGCGAGTCCCCGCATGATCGCCGACTTCTTGAGGAGCTTGAAGAGGGCGAAGAGTGGGCGGGAATCGTGACCCCGCCGCCGAGCGAGACGCTGGTGAGTGTGTCGGTGGTGACGTTCAGCGTGATTGCGGCGTTTGAGCCGCCGGTTGGGTATTGTGACGAGGACCGCGATCAAGACACGGCGAACATTTGCCGAGACTGCAACGATAACA
>CAZXXB010000015.1:6815-10213 GCA_964644185.1 uncultured Myxococcota bacterium | reverse complement strand
AGGATGGGGAAGACCGGAACTGCGATGGGTACATTGCGGAGGCGGGGTTCACTGATTTGAAGCTTGAGAAGACGTTCACGCTGGATGCTCCGGCGTCGGGGGGGGCGCAGAGCACGAAGGGGACGTATCGGCTGCTGGTGACGAACAGCGGGCCGGACAACGCGATTGATATCGAAGTCGATGAGATCATGCCCGAGGAGGGGCTTGAGTTTCTCGGTGTGTTGTCGCAGTCGCAGGGGACGTTTTACGACCCCGATACGCGGACGTGGTCGATACCTGATCTGGGCAGGGCTGACCTGGTTGAGTTGAAGTTGAGCGTCGATGTGCTGGAGTCGCGGCGGACGATTACGAACACGGCGACGATTGCGAAGGCGACGCCGGAGGAAGATACCGACGTGACGAACAACACGGCGTCGGCGGTGGTGTGTATTCCGAGTTGTGAGGGGCGTGAGTGTGGTGATGATGGTTGCGGTGGGCAGTGTGGTTCAGTGTGCGACGATGGCGACCCGTGTTCAAACGACGCGTGTTCGCCAGAAGGTCAGTGCGTCGCGACGCCGAAGGCTGAGGGGGCGCGGTGCGATGACGGTAGTTTCTGCACGGTGAGCGACGAGTGCAACAACGGTGTGTGCGCGGGCTCGGCGCGCGATTGCTCTGGGGTTGGTGACGAATGCAACGTGGGTGTGTGCAATGAAGCGACCGACGCGTGTGAACAAGATGCGGTGCCGCGCAACGGCAGTGCCTGCACCGATGACGGCAACGCGTGTACGACCGACGTGTGTGTGGGTGGAACGTGCGAGCACGAGAACGTTGATGACGGGCTCGAATGCAGCGACGGTGACCTTTGCACGCAGTTTGACCAGTGTTTTGCGGGCGCGTGCGTTGGTACGCAGCGTGATTGCAGCGAGTCTTCGACCGAGTGTGGTGACGGCGTGTGCGACCCCGGCAGCGGCGAGTGCGTGACGGCGAACACGCAGGGTGGGGTTGTGACCGATGGGCGCGCGTGTACGGCGGATGACGAGCAGTGCACGGCAGATGTGTGTCAGGCGGGGCAATGTACGCACCCCAACCGTCCGGATAACTCGGCGTGCGAAGACGGGTTGTTCTGTACCGACGGCGACGTGTGCATCTCGGGGTCGTGTCAGAGTGGTGCGGAGGTTGATTGCAGCCCGGTCGGTGACGCCTGCAACCTCGGTGTGTGCGACGAAGAGCTTGGGGCGTGCGTGAAGTCGCCCAACCTCGATGCGAATGGCAATGCGTGTCCGGATGAGGGGAACGATTGCACGGTGGATACGTGCAACGCGGGTACGTGCGAGCACAACGTGAAGCAGAACGGGGTCGACTGTAGCAACGGCGACTTCTGCATTGTGGCTGAGACGTGCAACGAGGGCATCTGTGAGGGTGGCGAAGACCGCGACTGCTCGGGTGTCGAAGACGATTGCAACGTGGGGGTGTGTTCGTCGGCGCTGGAAGAGTGTCTGAAAGACCCGGCGCCACGCGAAAACGCGACGTGTACCGACGACGGCGAGCAGTGCACGGGCGACATTTGTCGCAGTGGCGAATGCAAACACCTCGCGGTGCAAGACGGCACCGATTGCACCGACGGGCTGTTCTGTACGCTTGGCGACGCGTGCAGCGCCGGGAAGTGTCTGCCGACGAGTACGTTTAGTTGCTCTTCGCTTGATGCTGAGTGTCGTGTCGGGGTGTGTGAAGAGGGCGATATTGGTCCGGAGTGCGTGCAGATCGACAGGCCGACCGGTACGGGCTGCGAAGACGGCAGCTTCTGCACGGTGGCCGACACGTGCGCGGCGGGCGTGTGTGTGGCGGGGCCGGCGCGTGATTGCTCGGCGCAGACGGGGTCGTGCGGTGTGGGTGAATGCAACGAGCTTGCCGACGCGTGCGTGGTGAATCCGGCGGGGTTTGATGGTCAGGCGTGCCCGGATGAGGGCAACCCGTGCACGGTCGATACGTGTGGTGGTGGTGAGTGCCTGCACAATGGGGCGCCACTTGAGGGGCAGACGTGCGTGAGTGGGTTGTTCTGTCAGGTGAACGAGACGTGTGCGTCGGGTCAGTGCGTGGGTGCGCCGCGCGATTGCTCGGCGTTTGATGGTGAATGTGTTGCGGGGTCGTGCGACGAGACGAGCAACAAGTGCTTCGCAAATGCAGAGCCGAAGAACGGTGCCGCGTGCACCGACGATGGTAATCCGTGTACGGCAGATGCGTGCGCGGCGGGGCAATGTGAACATGCGGCGAAAGCCGATGGCACGGCGTGCGACCTCGGTGATCTGTTCTGCTTCCGCGAAAACGTGTGTGGCGGCGGCGAGTGTCTCGCGGGCAAGAAGTATGAGTGCCCCGAAGTTGCGAACGAGTGCACGGTGGGCGTGTGCAACGAGTTCCTGAGCGAGTGCGAGGCCGATAAGACGACATTGAATGGGGCCGATTGCACCGATGATGGCAACCCCTGCACGGTCGATTCGTGCCTCAATGGTACGTGCACGCATGAGTTGCTCGAGGCTGGAACAAGCTGCGAGAAAGATGGCAACGAGTGCACCGTGGGTAGTTGCGACGCGGGCGGCACGTGCATCGAGACCGACGTGGCCGATGAGACTCCGTGCCTTGCCGACGCGAACGACTGCACGCTCGATGTGTGCGTCTCGGGCGCGTGTACACACCCGGTGCGTGAAGATGGGTCGGCGTGTACCGATGATGGCGATGCGTGCAGCCAGGATGTGTGCGTGGCGGGTACGTGCTCGCATCCACCGCTTGAGAATGACTGCGGTGAGTTTGAGTGCGGTGACTCGCCGAGTGGATGCTTCGAGTGCGGTACGTGCGAAGCGGCCGCGAGTCCGTGCATCGCGAACTTCTGCGTGGCGATGTGCGGCGATGAGAGTGGTGTTGACGCCAATTCGCCGTACGCGATGGCGGGGTATTGCGCGACGCGCGTGAACCGTGTGCCGTTTGAGGGGGTGAATGGCGAGGCCGAGATCGTGTGGACGACCGATACGCTGTCAACGGTTGCGGTGACTGGCGAAGTGCTGGCGACGCGGCTCTTCTTTGAAGGGCGCGAGACGTACTTCGCGATCTTCGCACGTGGGGCGAACCTCGAAGTGCTGTCGCTCGAAGCTGCGACCGAGGGGTCGTATTTTGGCGGGTTGCCGCTGCCCGACGGCACGTGGACCTCGCCGCTTGCGGTGGGCAACGACGGTAAGATTTATGGCGGTGCATCGGATGGCAAGCTGCACGCGGTGTCGATCTCGGGGGGCTTTGCGTGGGCGTTTGCGACGGGCGGCCCGGTGCGGTCGGCTCCGCTGATTACCGACGGCCTCGACATCATTTTCGGTTCAGATGATGGCAAGGCGTACGTGGTCGATTTTGCGGGGACGAAGAGTGCTGACTTTACG
>CAZXXB010000015.1:5906-6780 GCA_964644185.1 uncultured Myxococcota bacterium | reverse complement strand
TCGCGAGCGCTGACGAAGATGGGGTCGCGGGGGTTGTGGCCGACGAAGGCGGTACGATCTCGCTCGTGCTTCCGAGTGGGGATGTGGTCGATAGCGTGAACGTTGGCGGTGCGGTGCGCGTGACGCCGGTGACGTTGCTCAATCGCGATGGGTTTGGGCTCTACTACGCGACGGCGACGAGCGTTGGTCTGCTCGACGAGAACCTCGATGTGGTGTGGACGAAGCCGATCGTTTCGGGCGAGCCGAAGAGCCTCGCAGTGGCACCGGATGGCACCGTGTATCTCGTGGCGGGCGGCGTTGTGTACGCCTATGACGCGGCGGGTGCGCTCGTGTGGCAGTACGGCGATGGTACGAGCATTGGCGGCGTGACGCTCGATTCCGCAGGGGTCGTTTACGTGGGTGAAGGCGACGAAACGGGTGGACGTGTCGCGGCGCTCAACCCCGTTGACGGCAACGTGGTGTGGTCGGTTGAGACCGCGTCGCCGGTGACGTCGCCCGTGACATTGACCGATGACGGGTTGATCGTCGTCGGCCTTGCGAACGGCAACGTGGTGGGTCTGCGGGCGAAAGAGTAAGCGAGAGCGCAGAGGGGCGCTTTAGCGAAACTGACCGTTCAGGCGCGTGCTTCGTGTGAGACGAGGCGCGCGCCTTTTGTTTCGGCGGTGAGGGCGAAGGCGAAGTAGCCGTGGGTTTGCGCGGCAGCGAGAAAGGCGTCGCGACGGGTGGCGCTGTCGAAGGCGGCGAGCATGCAGTCGCCGCCACCGGCTCCGGCGGGTTTGGAGATGCCGTGATGTTGGTGGGTGAGGTGCGCGATGTCGTCGAAGACGGGGAGCCACGCGCCGGTGTTGAGGGCGCGCAGAAAGCGCTCGAACGG
>CAZXXB010000015.1:0-5798 GCA_964644185.1 uncultured Myxococcota bacterium | reverse complement strand
GTTGCGAGGCGGCGTTGGGTGCGTCGAACTGGTAGAAGGCGGCGACGTGGTGGCGGGTGATGGCGGGGGTGCCGGTGTAGACGAGCGCGAGGGCGATGTCGGGGTTTTTGAGGCGCGTGAGCGTGGGTGGTTTGTCGGCGTGACGGGTGAGGGTGTGGGTTCCGCCGAGAAGGCTTGCGACGAAATCGGCGCCGGAGCCGTCGGGGTGTTTTGCGGGCGTCGCGAGGGCGCGCAGGTGTTCGACGTCGTCGAGGGTGAGCGGGTCGTGTTGAAAGCGGGGGTGGAGCAGCACCGCGATGGCAGCAGCTTCGGCGGCGCTTGAGCCGAGCCCGAGTTTTTTTGGGGGCGAGTTTGCGACGTGGGGGGCGTAGAGCGGGGTGACGTCGAGGGTGATCGATACGGTGGGGTCGAGGTGACGGTGGGTCTCGAAGGCGTCGCCCGCGGTGATGGGGTGGGTCTCGTCGCCGATGCGCCGGGTGAGCGGACCTGTGTGCTGTTGTGCGCGCTCGTTTGTGAGTTGGTGCGAGCGGTGAGCGGTTGCTCCGCGCGAGACGGCGATGACGATCGCGGGGGCGTGGCAGAGCACGGCGTACTCGCCGGTGAGCATGACTTTGCCGGGCGCGAAGGCGGTTTTGGACGCGGGGGCGCTGGGTGCGTTGGCGGTGGATATGGAGTTGGCAGGTGCGGGCATGACTGGCTCGCGCACGGGGCTTATGCCGTGGTTGTGGCGACGACGTTCGCTGCGCCCGTGACGGTGCTGGTGATGACGTTGCGGATGCCGGGTATTGCGCGAAGGCCTGTCACGACGGCGGTGCGGGTGTCGGGGTTGCGGGCGTCGAAAAAGATGATGGGGTGGGGGCCCGCATCGCAGGTGAACCATGCGCGATGATTGTCTCGACGAAGGGTGCGGGCGAGCGCGAGTCCGGCAAGGGTGGGTGCCATGAAGTAGACGATGGGTGGGCGGGCGGCGAAGCCATCGGCGTGCATCGCGAGGGCGTTGGCTTCGGCGGTTTCACCCAGGGTGTCGATGTCGCGATTGACGATGGCGGATGCGATGGTGTCGGCGTCTATCGCGGCGCGGGCGAGCCATGCGGGGTGATAGGTTGAGGTCTCGGCGCAGTGGTTCATTCCATCGCGTGATGAGATGTCTTTTTCGCCAACATCGACGACACCGATGGCGAATTCGAGCGGGAGGTTGTCGGGTGGGGCGATGGAGACGGCGTGGGGGTCGGGGGCGTCTGCGAGCATACGGACGTAGCCGCCGGGGATGCTGCGCGCGGCGGAGCCGCTGCCTATGCGGGCGAGGGCTGAGAGTTCGGCTTCGGTGAAGTTGGCGCCGAGGGCTTTTGAGGCGGCGAGGGTGAGGGCGGCGAATCCGGAAGCGGACGAGGCGAGCCCGGCGGCGGTGGGGAATTCGTTGTGGGCGATGAGTTTGACGCGGGCGGTGGTGCGGGCGCGGGCGCGGACGACGTCGAGAAAGCGGGCGAGGCGATCATGGCCTTTGCCGGTGAGGGTGACGCCGTCGAGTTCGAGGTGGTCGCGGGGGGCGTCGATGAGGGTGACGCGTGAGACTGAGCGGAGTGCGGCGAGGTTTGCGCCGACGCTGTCTGTCGCGGGGCAGTTATCGCCTGAGGGACGTTTGCCCCAGTATTTTGCAAAGGCGATGTTGGCGTAGGCGTGAACTTCAACCGCGGTGGTCATGTCGAGGCTCCGGAAAATGAGGGGGCGGGTTGTGGTGCGGCCCCCCAGCGGACGATGCGCACGTGTTGCGCGAGCGGTGTGATGGCCGTCGCGACAGCGTGGCACGATGATTCATCACAGAGGGCAACTGCGCAACCGCCGCCACCAGCCCCGGTCAATTTTGCTCCGGCGGCACCGGCGTTGAGCGCGGCGCTGACGATGGCGTCGAGTTGCGGGGTTGAGATGTCGAGGTGTTGCAGTTGCTCGTGGGCGCGGGTGAGGCATGCGCCGGTGGCGGAAAGATCGCTCGCGAGGATGGCATTTTGGAGGTTTGAAGCGATCTCGGTGAGGGCGGCGAAGGTGGCTTCACTTTGGGTGGGGTTTTGCGCGACGAAGGTGGCGACGCCAGCGACCATTTTTGCGGTTGAGGCGGGCGGTGTGGCGGCGATGACGGCGACGCCGGGTGGAAGCACGGGCAGGGGGGTGATGGTGCGGGTGCCGTTGACGAGCGAGAAGCGAATGAGGCGGTCGCTGCAGACGGTGGCGAGATCGAGGCCCGATGCGCGGCCATGAAAGGCGTCTTCCATGCGGGCGGCGAGGTTTTGGGCGGCTGTATGGTCTTGGGCGGCTGTATGGTCGTGAGCGGTGTTGTCTTGAGAAGTGTGGGCGTGAGCGGCGACGAGGATGCGCGAGGTGACGTTGGCGAAGGCGGCCGACCAGCCGAGTCCACCGCCGGGGGGGATGCGGCTTATGAGGGTGAGGGTGCCGACGATGTGGTGCAGGCGGGCGTAGTCGTTGGCGATGGCGAGTCCGTTGGCGAGGGGCGAATCGGGGGCTGGGTTGAGCGGTTTGCCATCGACAATGAAATGAAGGGGTTTTGAGGCGCCTGCGTCGGGGGTGGGCAACTGGTGGTCGAACGTGGCGGTGACGCCGTCGGCGATGGCGCAGGCGAAGGCTGGTACGCCGTAAAGGACGGCGTGCTCACCGAGGAGAATGACCTTGCCGCCAGAGTGGGCGCGCAAGGGTTGCTCGCGCGGGGGTGTGCTCAGGGTGACTCCTCAACATTGGCGGAGAGGGCGAAGCGGCGGGCGTGAAGCCGCATGTGTCCGTGCTGGATGCCTTCGGTGACGAGGGCGTGGACGGCGCCGAAGTTCTGGGCGAGTCCAACGGCGGCGATGAGGCCGGAGAGTTCTTTGATGTCGCGGTAGTTGATGAGGCGGTGGGCGAAGCGGACGCCGAGGTGGCTTTTGATGTTGGGGGCGACGGTGCTGATGGGCATGGGGATGGCGATGTCGCCCCAGAGGGTTTTTTTGTCGGGGTTGATGCCGAAGCGGGTGAGCGAGCGGATGGAGCCGTCGCGAGCGGCCCATGCGTGGGCGGCGGCCTCGATGGCGCGGGTGTCTTGACCAAGCGCAAGGGCGACGGCGTCGATGCCGTTCATGACGCCCTTGTTGTGGGTGACGGCGCGGTAGGGGTCGGCGTCGGCGAGGCGATAGCCTTCGACGACGGCTTTTGCGGCGCGCTCACCGTCGACTCCGCCGAAGGCGAGGGCGTCGAAGGGGGCTTCGAAGCGGGCGCGGGCGATGCGCTCGTCGCAGAGGTTGGAGAGGATGCGCATGACGATGCGTCCGCCAGTGAGTTCTGCGAGGCGGGGTGCGACGGCCTCGGCGACGGTGTTGGCGAGGTTTGCGCCCATGGCGGCGAGCACGTCGAGGGTGACGTGGACGATGAAGAATTGTTGTTGGCTCTCGGCGTGGGTGACGATGCGGGTATCGATGCGGCGTGCACCTCCACCGCGGGCGACGAGGCGGGGAATCGACTGATTTGCGATGGCGAGCAGCTCGGGGGCGGCTTCGCGGATGCGGGTCTGGGCGAGTTCGGGGTCGGGCACATCGGCGAGGTGGATTTGGGCGGCGAGCATTGAGTCGTCGCACGAGGCGGTGAAGCCACCGAGCGGACGGGCGACGAGCGCGGCACGCGAGACGGCGGCGACGACGGAGGGCTCTTCGACCGACATGGGGACGAAGAAGTCGCGGTCGTTGACGCGCAGGTTGAGTCCGACACCGATGGGTACGGTGAAGATGCCGAGGGCGTTTTCGACCATTTTGTCGGCGGCGGCGGGTTCGAGCGAGTCTCCACTGACGGCACGAGAGACTTCATCGGGTTCCCAGCCGATTTCGGCGGCGATGCGGTCGATGCGCTCGCTGACGGAGAGGCGGTAGAAGCCGCTGATGCGCGAGTTGGCGGTGGCGGGTGGCGTGGTGTGGTCGTCGCGCAGCAGTTGCAGGGCCTGGGCGGCGGCGAAGGTGCGGAGTTTTGCGGCCCAGGTTTCGACGCGGGGGTCGGTAACGACGATGTGGCGCGCGAGGTCGGCGGGTTTGCGTGCGCCGGTGTTGACGCAGACGAAGAGCAGTTGGTCGCGAATCTCGTGAAAGAGGCGCTCGACGGCGGCGACGCCACCCGAATCGGCGGCTTTGAGTACAGGCAAGGCCATGCCGGCGAGTTGCGCGCCGAGGCCGAGAGCGCGGGCGACGTCGAGTCCGTGGCGCAGACCGCCGGAGGCGATGCGGGTGATGGGTGAGCCTTTGAGGGCGACGAGGGCAACGGCGGTGGGGATGCCCCAGTCGTCGAAGACGGTGGTTTTTGCGTCACCGCGCAGGCGTTCGACTTTGGTCCATGAGGTTCCACCGACGCCGGAGACGTCAACGATGGTGACGCCGGCGTCGCGGAGGCGGCGGACGACGGAGGGTGCGAGGCCGGCGCCGGTTTCTTTGACGATGATCTTGCCGGGGAAGGCGTCGGCGGCGCGGCGGATGGCGTCGAGGACGCCGACGAAATCGCGGTCACCGCCGGGTTGGAGCATCTCTTGTGCGGGGTTGAGGTGGACGCAGAGGGCGTCGGCGCCGACGCTGACGAGTAGTTCGTGGAGGGCGGAGACGGAGGTTTCGCGAAGCTGGACTCCGCCGATGTTGCCGAGGAGGAGGATGTCTGGGGCGATGTCGCGGACGAAGTAGGAGGAGGTCCACTCGGGGTCACGGAGCATGGCGCGCTGGCTGCCGAGGCCCATGGCGACGCCCGATTTTTGGCAGGCCTCTGCGACGATGCGGTTGACGTTAGCGGCGCGGGTCGAGCCGCCGGTCATGCCGGTGACGAGGAGGGGGAGTGCGAGGGTTTTACCGAGGAAGGGGGTCGAGAGGTCGATCTCTTCGAGGGGCAGCTCGGGGAGCGAGTTATGGATGAAGGCGATCGCGTCCATCCATGTCGTGCCGGCTTCGACGTCGTCGCCGATGCAGAGGTCGAGGTGCTGGTCTTTGCGGGAGGAGATTTGGGCGGTGCTTTGCGGGTGTTCGTGCATGGGTGGCCGGGCTTGCTGAGGCGGGCAGATTTGGCTTTGCGCGCGAGTCGTGGGGCAGACATTTTGCGGTGTCGGCATTGGTGCCGGCCCGCTATTCAAGGTGTTCAATAGCGCATAAACAGGGTCTAACGCAACAGATCGAACCTTTCGTGGGCGAGTGTGACACATCGCGGCAACGAATCAAGGGTCGGGCGCGGTTTTGCGCGACGCGTGAGGGGTGTAGCAGATTTTTGGTGGGGTACGACGCGAAAAGTAGGGGCGATTTGCGTTGCGTTTGTGCGACGGTCGGCTAGAGTCGCGCGCGGGAGATTTTGACGAGATTGCGCATCGCGATGGCGTTACGAGGTCGCGGGCGACCGTATGGAGAACTCATGCCGACTTTTTTTCGACGCGTGACCTCGCGCACATTTGTCGCGGCGTGGCTCTATGTGCTGGTCTCGTCGGCGACGCTGACAGGGTGTGGGGTGACGGAGATCAATTATGGTCTTTGCCCGGGTGAGGTGGAGTGTCCGGCGGGGACGGCGTGCGTGGGAGGGGCTTGCGTGCTGGCGCGCGTGGCGTGTCTTGGCGATGGGGGCGGCGTGGATGGGTACGGATGCGTTGACAATTTGTGTGTGGCTGAAGGCTCGGTGAATGGCGATTGTCGGGGCGAGTTTGACTGCGCTGCGGATGAGTATTGCGCTTGCCCCGCGGGGGTTGATTGCTTTTGCGACGACCCAGCGGCGGTGGGGTGCGGAACGCGCATCTGCTCGCCGAAGCCTGT
>CAZXXB010000014.1:19463-28741 GCA_964644185.1 uncultured Myxococcota bacterium | reverse complement strand
GGCCCGCAACGACGTAATCTCGCTCAGCATGTACTCGACCTGCGCCGTGCGGTCGTTCATGTTCGCGAGCGACCCAATGTAAATGATCCGCAGCCTGTCACTCGGGCGCACCGCAAGCCGCAACCGCGGCTCCGTCGTCCCCGTGCGCGCGTTGTACGCCGACATCATTGAGATCTGCTCGACCCGAAACCCCGAACCCGCGCCCGACTTCAACGCCCGCCCCAGCCCCGCAAACTGCGAGATAAACTCAAGCCCCAAAGAGCCCATCGACGCACTGTCATCGAGCCCCTGCGCCTCGGCCCGCGTCATGCCAAACAGCAGCAGATTGCTGATGTCCTCAGGCGCCAGCGCCGGCATGCTCGACAACTCAAACGTGTTCTTCTCCGCGTTTCCATACGCCCGCAAGAAGATGCGATAGTTGCCGCGCACCGTGTCGGCCTGCACGTCAAACGCTGGGTCGGTCAACGGAGATCCCGTAAAATTGATCGCCACCTGCTTTACCTGAAACTCGTTCGACCGAAAGATCAGCCGCCCGCGATTCGAGTACACCTCACCCGCAATCCGCGGATTCAACTCCGTCCCCGACACGCGAAAATCACCCCCCAGCGTCGTCAGCGCAAGGTCGTTGTTCACCTGCAACGAGTCGGGCACCCGCACCCGCAAATTCATCTCCAGCGCCGCATCACCCGCCGTCGTCACCGACTTCGCCACCGACGACCCGCGCGATGTGAGCTGCTCCCACTGCACGAAGTCCTTCACATACGCCGCCTCGACCACGTCAATGTCACCCGTCAACCGCATCAACCCCAGCTTGCGCTCTCTCACCGCCGCGCCCGTCTCTGCATCAACCCGCTCGACAGTAACGAATGACCGCGACAGCACAAGGTCACCACTCACCGTCGCCGGAATACTCTCGACGAGCGACGTCCGCACCTGCGCCAACTCGAGCGTGACGAGAACCCCACCCCGCCCCCCCGCCGACAACGGCACAAGACCACCCACCCGCACCTCACCCGTACCCGACTCGGCGCGAATGTCTTCAATCGCAAGCCCCTTGTCGGTCAGCCGCGCCGTACCCCGAATCGACGAAAGCGCAATCGGCATCCGCGTCATTCGCACGTCGCCATCCCGCAGCGTCAGATCACCCACCAACCTCGGATTCTCCACATTGCCGGTCACCGTCGCGTTGATGCCCACCTTGCCCGAAACCCGCGCCGCATCACCCACCCACGGCTGCGCGATGCGCGCATCCGCCGACCCCCGAATGCCAAGATTCGCCATCCCCTGAAGTGGATAATTCCCACTCAGCTTCAACGTGATGAGGTCGCCCTCAAGCTCAAACTGGCGAAACCGAAACCCCGTCCGCCGCGAGTACAAAACCATCACGTCGCCCTGATTGGTCGTCCGCTGCTCACCGTACGCCAGTGCCAGCCGCTTCATTTCAGCCCGTGCCTTCAACGAGTCGAGATCAGCGAGATCACCCCAGATGAAAATCGCCCCCGTCGCCTCACTCGAAAGCTCTTTCGCATCGAGCCAATCACCCGGAACATAACTGTGAATCGGCGCCCGATTGAGGTGCACGACCGCCATCAGCGACGGGTCGGTGCCCGACGCCAAATCCGCCGACACAGCCACGCTCTCGTCATCGAGCGCCGCCTGCAACCCCACCGCCTCACCCTCGCGTATCAACACCGCCGACAGGTCCGCAATCGGCTTGCCCTTCCACGAAAGACCCGTCCCGGTCCCCGTCACCACCACCATCGGGTTGTCCGTTGTCCCCGTCACCTTCGCCCGCACGCTCACCGTCCCATCAACCTCAACCGCGGCAGGCAGCACCGTCAGGTCTTTGCGCGCAATCTCGCTCGCCTCGGCCACGATGCGAATCGCCGCCGCCCCCGCCTCATCATCATCCGACCCCGCCGCGATACCGCCCCACGCCCGCAACACCCCCTCACCCTCACCCAGCCGCGCGTCAAACTCTTCGATGCTCACCCCCGCCCCGTCAACCACCACAAGCGCCTCAAGATCGCGAAACGTCTGCCCGTACACCTCGCCACGCTTCGCATCCGCCACGATCCGCAACTCAGTCTCCGCAAGCGGACCAAACAGGTGCACGCTCGCGTTGGCCTTCCCTTCCGTGTTGCGTGTCAGCGACGGCGGCGCATCAGCGGGTATCAACAGATCACCGAGGTTCGCCCCCTCGGTACGCCCATAAAGGTCAATCACCCCCGCGCCCCCGTTCGCGCCGAAATCAATCGCCAACCCAGCCTCATACACACTCTCCGCGCCCAGCAACCCCCGCATCCCATAGAACTGCAAAATCGGCGCCCCAAAAATATCCGAAAGCGCGCTCCCCTCCACCCTTCCCAGCCGCCGCCCAAAAATCGCGAAGTCATCAAACGCCAAATCACCCGTGATCATCGGCCCATCATACGGCCCCCGCACCAGCGCCTTCACCCCCCCAACCCCCTGCAATGGAAGCCCCACAATCGGCCCCAGCTTCGCCAAATCAAGCCCCGTCAAATCGGCGTCGATGAACATCCCCCGATCTCCATCAAAGTGCAGCGTCGCCGTTACATCCACCGCACCCGCCGCCCCCTCGATCCGCGCCCCCTCGATGAACGCCCCATCGGGGTTGAGCCGCAAGCGGTTGCGCATCGTCGCCCGATCAACCCCCAACAATTTCTCACCACCCGCCTTCACCACCCGCTCACTCATCACCCGAAAATCGTTGAACCCAATCACTGTGTTGCCGTTCAGAGAAAACGTCGGCAGCAACGGACCCGCAAGATCAAACGCGATCGGCCCCGACCAGTCGACGATGCACCCCACCCCCAGGTTTTCGAGCAACAGCCCAAACGACTTCAGCTCAATCGCCCCCTTCGCCTTCGTCTTGAACCCACCGTTCGTCTCAATCGTCACACGCTCGGTCGTAATCACCGCCGCTGCGTTCTCAACCTTCAGCGACTCAACCTCGGCCAGATTGTCGGCGTGAAACACCCGCGCATCGACGTTGCCCACCACATACCGCTTCACCTCCCAACGCTGCACATCATCAAAGTAGACGTCTGCCTCGATCACCGCGTCGCGCACGGCCACCGTACCCCGCGTGCGCAACTTGTCCGGAGTCCCCTGCACCCGCGCACTCACGACCGCCTTTCCTTCGAGCCGCAACGTCTCGGGCAAAAACGCCTTCAGCCGTGGTAACTCGGCCTCGACCTTCGCCTGCGCATCGACCTCGAGCGTATCAAGCTTCACCATCTCGGCGCTCGCGCTCACCCGCACCGCATCCGACGCCACAAACACCTCAGGCACCACCAGCGTCCCATCGCGCAGCGTCACCGTCGCACGCGCCTCTTCGACCCGATACGTGCGCGGACCATGTGCATCTTCGCCAAGCGTCACCGCCGCATCGCGCACCGTCACCTTGAGCCCGCTGCCCGCGTCGTCGCTGTAACCGCCGATGCCGAGGTTCAGCACCTGTATCGCCTCACCACCCGGCAGCCGCACCGTGCCCCCACCCCGCGTCACCCGCGCACTCACGAGCGTCAAACGGCCAAGCCACGGCTTCACCTTCTCCCACGTCACCCCCTCACCACCCGCGTCATCGCCTGCCGCGTCTCGCGGCGTCGCCCCGTCGCCCGCCTTCAGCGTCACATTCACATTCGGATGCTCGACCTCAACCGTCGAGATGTAGAGCTTGCCGAGCAACAGCGGCACCGGGTCAATCTTCAGCGCAAGCCCATCCGCCGCAAACAGCGCCGTCCCATCGCCCTCGCGCAACACCACCCGGTCACTGCGAAAGCACAGCCGCAGCGGATTAAAATCGGCGTTGTCCGCTTCGAGCGTCAGCCCCGTCTCGCGCTCGACGAGCCGTTGCAGTTGAACGAACGCCTGCGCCCGCACCCGCTTCGGCAGCACGTTCCACGCGCCGCAATCGACCACATTCGCCCGCCCCTCCCCCACCGCCTCTCCGCGACGAAACGCGAGCCGCTGCACCGTCTCAGACCCAAGCAGCAGTGCGACCGCCGCGACGATGATCATCGCCGCCAGAAGGTTGTAGAGCGAGAACCGCGCGAGAAACAGAAGCTGCTGACGTAACCACTCGGGCCACGCCAGCATTGCGTGCCGCAGGCGTTGCGGCGCAGTCTGGGGCGCCTCGCTGTCTCGTTCACCCGACGTTTCATCGCCCGCGCGCGCACCATCACCCGACGCGGTTTTCTCCGCGGCGTCTTCCGGGGCTTTCGTCGGTGGGCCAGCCTCGCGCTGCTCGTCGCTCATCGCCTTGCATTGCCGTAGGCCCCGCACGCGCGAGGTCGGGCCGCGTTCTTATAGCACGAAGGCGACCTTCTAGCGCTTCTTCTGCTTTCTGTGCATCTCGTCGTCGAGGTGACGGCAAAGTCCCTGCACCCGCTTCGCGTCAATCGGGTCGGGGTCGCTCTTCACGTCGCTCTCCATGCACACGTGCACGTACTTCTGCGCTCCATCAAAATCGTTCTTCGCCCACAACGTCTCCGCCAGAAAATACTTCGCCCGCAACCCGTTCGGACCAAGCTCCATCGACTCGCGGCAATACGCTTCGCTCTTCGCAAGGTCGCGCTTCGGCCATGGAAGTTTCCAGTAATACCGGCACAACACCCGCGCGGGCCCGCCATCTTTGTACCGCGGGTCAATCTCTTTCGCCCGCGCAACATGCTTTTCAAACGTGCCGCCAAGCCCCTTCATCAACGCCCGCGCAACCCCGATGCCGCGCGAATACTCACCCAGCGCCGCCACAAGCCAGTAGTGCCCCTCGACCCCGTTCGCGTTCAGCGCCACCGCCTTCTTCCCCGCCTCGAAGCCCACGCCGCCGTACGCCTCTTTCTCATGGTTGTCGTGCAAGCCTTCGGCCACCCACCACGCTGCCCGCGCCAGCTTCCACTGCGCCTCATAGCTGCCCGGCTCAAGCGCCGCCGCCTTCACCAGCAACTCATACATTTCGACCGCTTTCGCGAGCTTTCCGCGCGACGTCTCGTAGATCGCGTCGGCATCGCGTATCAGCGCGGACGCATCGCTCTTCGCGGCCTCACTCTTCGCGGCCTCACCCTTCGCTGCATCACCCGCCGCCGTGCCGCCCGCCGCAACGTCACCTTGCGCCCTCGCCCCACCCACACCCACCAGCAACACAGACATCAACCCGACCACGCAGGCCAGCGCGACCCGCACCGTAAACCCAGTCAACCACGTCTTCATGGCGTTCCCTCCCACGAAGTCGCCGTGAGTCGCCCCTTCGCACCCGCATGGCGGCCTCGTTGCGATGATGGCCGCACGCTACGCCCGTTCGCACCCCTTCGCGTTGACGCAGGTCAAGCCCCGCTGCGCGAGCACCCCAAAACACACCGCCCCAGTTCAGCGTGCGCCACAACAACCCCACGAGAACACCTCGACAAAGAGCACGACAAAAAAAGAGACGGCCCGGGGTTAGCCGGGCCGCCTCATCATCTCATCTACTTCGCGTCACTTGCACCACGGTGCGCCGCATCGGTCGCGACGCACCATGCTCGTGACGGGCAGGTTACTGGCAGAGCACGCCGTTCACCTTGATGCCGGTCACAGGCTGCGCAGCACCCTTGCCGGTGAAGCCGATGCTGATCGTGCCCGCATCGCCATCCACAAGCCCGTTCCACTCCGCATTCTGCACCGTCACGATGGCACCCGACTGGTCGTAGTCGCCTTCCCAGCCGTTCGTCAGCAATTCACCGTTGGCGAACGCGAACTCGAGCTCCCACGCGTCAATCGCTTCGGGGCCGTTGTAGGTGATCTGGAGAGCCGACTGGAAGCCGCCCTGCCACGAGTTCACCACGCTGTACGACGCATGGCACGTCGGCGCCGTCGGCGGGGTCACGCCCGCGCAGCTCTGGCCCGTGCACACTTCGCCTTCAAACGGCTCGTCGTAGAACTCGCCCGAACCCGACAGGTTGCCCGCGATCATCGTGCCCAGCATCTGGCCGTTGTTGAACACCACGTTGGCGTTCGGCGCCAGCAGGCTACCCACGAACTCGAAGCTCTCAATCGTCACCGAGGTCGCACCCGAAAGGTTCCACAGAATCGTGTTCTCGGTCGCACCCTGCGTGAAGATCTTGAAGTTCGCGAACTTCACCGTCGCACCGCTCACGTTGATCAGCGCGGTCGCGCCAGCAGGCACGCGAATCAACAGCGACGTCGCCTTGCTAATCGCGCTCGCCGACACCGTGAACACGTTCAGGCCCGGACGGTTGCCGCGCAACTCAATCGCCTTCCAGGGGCGAATCAGCGTCGTTCCCGTGCGGGGCAGCGCCGCAAGGCCAGCCGACGTACCAACGTACTCAGCGCACTCCGCCGCGAAGTCGATCGGGCTACCCTGCTGCAACGTGCCGCCAGCCTGGAAGTTCGAAACCGTGTGCGACAAACCGTACACCGCGTTGCCGTAAATCGTGCCGTCGTTCGCCGACAGACGACGACCCACCACGAGCGCATTGCCCCCGGGGTTCGCCGAACCAATCGAGAAGCTCTGGAACGCCGCATCACGCGCAGCCGCAACCTTGCCAAGCACGTCGAGCCCACCCGTGTAATCGGTGCACGAGAACACGTTGAAGTCTTGCGCAAGCCCGAGGTCGTAGCACGTCTCGTTGTCAATGCAGAGCGAGTCTTCAACCGTGCACGGGTCGCGGCGGAACATCGCCAGCGTCTGCAGGTTCTTCTGCGGAACAATCCGCTTCAGCCACGTGCCGTTCGCGAACGCATTGACCGTCGGCGGAGCAGTCACGCCCGTCAACGTCACCGTCGCTTCACCGTTCGCATCGGTCATCACCGACGCCGAACCCGAAATCGTGCCGTTCGTCGTCGTGAACGTCACCGTCTCACCAAAAACGGGCTGCCCGCCTTCGGTCAACGTCGCCGTCACCGTCACCGTGCCAGCACCCGTGAACTCGCCATCAAGCTCAATCAACGGATTATTCAGGCAGGCGAGCGGGCACTTGTCTTCCGACGCCGCAATGATGCTCATCGCCAGCGTCTCAATCGCCGCCGGCGACACCGTAAAGTACGTCGTGCCTTCCAGCAGCTTCCACACCGCGGTCTGAATCGCCGCGCCCATGTCGTTGCTCGTCGCCGTGTAGTTGTCGAGAATGTAGGCGATCTGGCACCACATCGGGTCAACCGGCGCGCTCTGCAACGTCGCCGCATACGGCGTCGTGTTGATCGAGGTGTACGGGTCGACGCAGTACGCCGGCTCTTCCGGACCACCGTCGATCTTCACCTTCATCTCACCAGCCTGAAACGTCCCGTACGTCGAGCCGCCCAGCGAGACCGTAACGCTCTTGCTGGTGCGTAAACCCGTATACTGGGCCGTCACAGTGGTCGCAGACGCAGGCAACGCCGTCGTCAACGCCAAGAAAGAAAGAAACGCATAGCGAACTGCTTTCATCATCATCCGTCCCCTTAGGGTAGAGGTTTTACGGTGCGCATCGCGCACCACATCGACTTGAACTACCGCCTTTATACGAGATTCCGTATCGCTCCGCAAGTAGAAAAGATTCGGGCCACCGCTTTTCTTCGTGACCTCGATCAAGTCTACCCACCACGCTCACTCACCCAATCAGCCATTCGCGAACACCCCCACTCACACGAAACCACGCTTGTGCGCCGCCTCATACAACCCAGCCCGATGATTCGGATGCGCAATCTCAATCAGCGACAGCGCGCGGTCGCGCACGTTACGCCCCCACAGATCGGCAACGCCATACTCGGTCGCAACGTAGTGCACGTCACCACGGCTCGTCACCACCGCCGCACCCGACTCGAACACCGGCTGTATCCGGCTCACCTCGCCATCTTTCGCCGTTGACGGCAACGCAATGATCGCCTTGCCATTCTTCGCCCGCGACGACCCGCGAATGAAATCGACCTGCCCACCAATCCCCGAAAAAAACCGCCCCATCAACGTGTCCGCCGCAACCTGACCCGTCAGATCAATCGCAAGCGCCGAGTTGATGCCAACCATATTGTCGTTGCGCGCGATCACGAACGGATCATTCGTGAACTCACTCGGACGCATCTCAATCCGCGGGTTCTCATGCACCCACTCATACAACGCCCGCGACCCCATGATGAAGCTCACCACAATCTTGTCGGGCAACAGCGTCTTGCGCTCGCCGTTGATCACCCCCGCCTCCGCGAGCTTCATCACCCCATCCGAAAACATCTCCGAATGCACACCCAAATCGCGCCGATCAAACAACTGCGACAACACCGCGTCGGGTATCTTGCCAATACCCATCTGCAACGTCGCCCCGTCGTCAATCAGCCCCGCTACGTGCCTGCCAATCGCAAGCGTCACCTCGTCCATCTCCTCCGCCCGCGATTCGGCAAGCGGCACCTCACTCTCCACCAGCAAATCAATCTCATCCACGTGCAAAAACGAGTCGCCGTGCGTCCGCGGCATCTGCGGATTCACCTCGGCAATCACCACCCGCGCCACATCGACCGCCGCCCGCACCACATCCACCGACACCCCAAGACTCACGCACCCATGCCGGTCTGGCGGCGACACCGAGATCAGCGCCGTATCAATCGGCGTCCGCCCCGACTTCAGCAAACGCGGAATCTCCGACAAAAACACCGGCATGAACGCCGCGCGCCCATCACTCACCGCTTTGCGCACGTTCGCCCCAATAAAAAACGCCGTGTGAAAAAACTTCTCCTCCATCCCCGGCTCCGCATACGGTGCGGGCCCCATCGTGTGCAGGCTGTACGTCCGGTTCCCGTGCAAATGCGGCGCCTCCGCCATCGCCTTCACCAGCAACGTCGGCGTCCCCGCCGCCGTCCCGATAAACACCCCCGTACCCGGCACAATCTTGCGTACCGCCTCTTCCGCCGTCGTCACCTTACCCGCAAACCGTGTCTGCCAACGCTCATTCGAAACCGGAGCCATGATCTCAGCCTTTCTTCAACGAACACCCGCGTGTCGCCTCTCGCTTTTCACGCGCGCAAGCCCTATAGCGCATGCCCGATTCAACGCACATGACCCACGTCAAGGCCAACAAATTGACGAACGCAAACAACACCCCTTCACTCACCACACCACCCACGATTCGCGTCGCAACCCCTCGCGATCTCGACGCCGTCGTCTTTCACAACGCCCGCCTCGCCGAAGAGACCGAAGGCAAAACCCTCGACCACGCCACCCTCACAGCCGGTTGCGCCGCCGCCCTCTCTGACCCGCAGGACATCCTCGAGCTGGGCTGCGGCTGGGGCAGCCT
>CAZXXB010000014.1:11535-19453 GCA_964644185.1 uncultured Myxococcota bacterium | reverse complement strand
GGTCACCTACGAGTGGAGCGACTGGCGCAACGGTACCATCTACTGGATACAATCCGTCTACGTCCGCGAAACGTTTCGCCGACACGGCATCTACCGCGCCCTCTACGACAACCTCTTGCGGCGCGCACGCGAAGCAGGCAACGTCCGCGCCATTCGCCTCTACGTCGAGCGCCACAACGCCCGCGCACAAGCGGTCTACCGCGCTCTCGGCATGAGCGAAAGCGACTACCATCTCTACGAGGTCGACTTCGTCTTCGGCAAAACCTCCGCTACGGGCGGCACCACCCAGCAAGGCTAAACACCATGGTCCCCATCTCACTGCGCTACGACGGCAATCTACTCTGCACCGTCACCCACGACCCTTCGGGCGCCTCATTCACAACCGACGCTCCCCTCGACAACGGCGGACGCGCCGCGTCGTTCTCGCCCACCGATCTCCTCGCCACCTCACTGCTCTCGTGCATCGTCACCACGATGGCGCTCGTCGCCGAACGCAAAGGATTCGTCCTCGCTGGCATGTCCGCCGCCATCGAAAAACACATGGTCTCGACCCCCGAGCGTCGCGTCGGCAAACTCGTCGTCACGCTCAACATGCCACCCAACCTCACCCCCGATCAGCGCACGCTGCTCGAACGCGTCGCCAAGACCTGCCCCGTGCGCAAGAGCATCAGCCCCGACATCGACGTCGTTGAAACCTATGTCTACGCCGACTGATACCCCCGCACCCCCGCGTCGCGCCTTCTACGTCGCCCTCGCGCTCGTCACGCTCGCCGCCCTCGTGCTGCGACTCGCCATCGCTTCGCGCCCCATCGAAGCCCTCGACGGAAAATCACTCCCCGACGACGCCTACCTCTCACTCGAACTCGCCAAAAACATCGGACAAGGCAAAGGCCCCCTCTACGGCGACGTTCTCACCAACGGCTTTCAACCGCTCTACGTCTTCCTCATGGCGATCCCCTTCGCCTTCCAGTCGCCCGAGTCGCTTCTCGAAACCGAGACCCTCGACCGCATGACCAACCTCGCCCTCATCCTCTGCGGCACCTTCGACGCCGCGAGCGTCGCCGTCTTCGGCCTCGCACTCTACACCGCATTCGGCCTACCCTCCGTCGCCCTCATCGGTGCCGCCATCTGGGCCACCCACCCCGCCCTGCTCGTCGCCGCGATGAATGGACTCGAAACCAGCATCGCCCTCTTCTTTCTCCTGCTCGTCTGGCTGCTCGCGCTGCGCGCCCCCTTTGCCACCGCCTCACCCCGCAACCTCGTCGTGCAGGGACTCGTCATGGGCGTCGCCATGGTCGCCCGCATCGACCTCATCATGGCCGGCATCTACCACTTCGCCTCGTCTCTGCTGCTGCTCGCAAAACGCAAAACCCCCGACGCCGACTGGCTAAGACGCAACCTCACCTTCGGCGCTGCCGTGCTCGTCGGCTACTCGCCGTGGCTCGCCTACAGCTACTTTCACACCGGCCTCTTCTTCCCCGTCAGCGGAAAAGCGATCCGCTTCATGTCGCTCGCCGGCGTCGACCAAAAACCCGACTCCGCCTTCTACGCAAGGCAGCTCGCCAAAGCGGTAGACTCGCTCTTCGACAACGACCCCATACTCCCGCTCGCCGCCCTTACCTGCTTCACCCTGCTCGCCATCGCCGCAACGCGCCTTTCCGATGCACGCCGCGCACTCAAGGCCCTCGCGCTACCGCTCATCGTCGCCATCGCCCTCTTCTGCGCCTACTGCTTCTACATCTTCGGCTCATGGTTCTTCGTCCGCTATCTGCTGCCGCTCTTCGTCTTCGGCTTTGCCGCCCTTCTCGCCGTGCTCGCCCTCGCGCTCGCCCGCCTTCCGCGCCCCATCGCAGCAGGCGTCGCCATCATGCTCGCCGCCGCCGCGGTAGCGCATGGACTCACCGACGCGCGCACCGAAAACCTGCTCGTCGGCGCACCCGACAAACGCCTGGGCTACCGCAACCTCGGCCTCTGGGCCGCAAAAAAATTCCCCCCGGGCACCATCATCGGCTCAAGCCAGACCGGTGGGTTAGGCTACTACGCGCCACGCCTCAACGTCGTGAACCTCGACGGCGTCGTCAATCAACAGGTCTTTCGCTCGCTCGTCGAAAAACGCAACCTCGACTACATCCGCGAAGTCGGCGTCCAATACGTCGTCGGCTGGAAGTCGAACATCAGGTTCATCAAGATTCGCAGCGAAGGCTTCCGCGAAAAAGACCTTCGTTTCATCGAAGAGGTCAAAGGCTTTCGCTCATGGAACAACAAGTGGCTGCTCTACGAAGTCACCTACCCCGACAAGTCCCGCCCGTAGCGCACGCATCACGGCGCAGGCTCGGCACGCACCCGATAGATGCGATACCGCGTGCCCGGCACATCGGCGACGTGCACAAAGTACCGACTCGTCGCACCCTCGTAGAGCCGCTCGAGCGCCGCCCGCTTTGACGGCAACAAGAGATACCGCGCCTCGTAGTGACGCGCCCGCGCATACACCTCGTCTTCACCCGCATCGGGCGCCTGTACCGCAAAAAGCCCCGTGTAAAGCGCCGCATCAATTGGCCACGCCGCCATCACCACCGTCTTGCGCCCGCTACCATCCGCCGTACCCTCACCCACACCTTCACTTTCACCTTCACGCTCGACACCCAGCTTATCGAGCACCCGCCGCACCGCCACAAACCCCTCGCCATAATCGTTGCTAAACCGCACCCGCGCGTCGAGCGCCTGCACCGTCGCAAACAAGCCCCACGCCGCCACGACAAGCCCCGCGAGCGTCATCACCAGCGACGCACGCGCAGCGGGCAGAAGCCGCACGCACAACGCCTCGACCCCCGCCACCCCCGCCACCACCACAAACGGAGCCACCCCCTGCATGCTGCGATAAAACGACCCCTGCTCGGCGAGTATCGGCAACACCACGCTGTAGACCAGCATCAGCAGCGCAAGGTACCCGAAAGCGGGCAGGGCAGTGCGCATCGCGCGCGTCGCGGGCTCGTCGCCACGCGCCCTTCCGGCGACCCACAACCACGCCGCGACGATGGCACCCACCACCGCAAACACCCCACACCCTAACCCCACGCTCTTCACGTTCCACGCAAAGAGCCGCGCCCGCGTCTCGATCATCACCGTCAACGGCTGCGCAAAAAACCGCTGCGCATCAGGCGCCCCAAACAGATCCACATAGCGCGTCAAAAACAGCGTCGGCAGCGTCGTCGCGGGCCACGGTCGCCCAAGATACGCCATGTGCATCACGACGAGCGGAAGCATCACCGCGCCGTATGCCGCCCCCGCAAACAGCACCCGTCTCAACCGCGACCCACGCGCGCCCATGAGCCACGTCGTCACCAGCACCACGACCAGCACCAGCACCCCGTCGTTGCGCGTGAGATGACACAGCCCCGCCATCGCCCCCGCGAGCGCCGCCCTGCCTGCTTCTGCTCTGCCTGCTTCTTTTCTGCCTGTTGCTTCCGTCGCCTCATCACCGTCACCACCATCAGCACCATCACCATCGCGTGGCTGCGCAAACACAAACGCCAGCATCGAAAACAGCGCGTGAAAACTCGGTGTCTCGGGCATCACCGCAAACGCGGCAAAGTCGGGCAGCGTCGCCATCCACGCCGTCGCCACCATCGCCGACGCAAGCGACAACCCCGCCCGCATCGCCAGCACAAACGTCAGCACCAGCACCGCCACGTTCGCCACCACAACCGGCACCAGCGCCGCCTGAACCGTCGCCACGACCAACATCGGCAACGCCATCAACAAAGACGCGAGCGGCATCCAGTAATCAAACGCATACGTCGGAAGCTGCGGTACCCCCGCGAGGTAAAACATCACATGGTCGGCCCGCGCCCCGGCCCCCTCGGCAAGCTTCTTCGCCGCCCCAAAATAAAACGCCATGTCGCCGTGACCCGCGTGCATGAGCCGCGTCGCATACACGACCCGCGCGACGACCGCCGCCATCACAATCACCCCCGACAGCGTCAGCGCCGTCACCCACGCCTCGCGACCCTCGCGCGTTGCACGCCTGCGCCCCGGCACCCCTGCCGCCTCTCGCTGAACTTTTGACGTTTCCATCCGTCCAATCGTAACACAGCCCCGCCTTGCGCGGCGTGGGGGTCTGGTCTAAAAGGCCCGCTCAACACTGAACGAGGAAAAAATGAACATCGTCAAAACGCTCTCGGTCGCCGTACCTCTCGCCGTTGCCGCCGCCATTCTCGCCGCCACCTTTGGCGGTCCGCAAAAAATCGGCTACATCGACAGCCGTCGCGCGCTCAACGAAGTCGACGAATGGAAAGAAGCCTACGGCGACCTGAAGCGCGACTTCGACGCCAAGCAAAAAACCCTCGACGGCAAAACCGAAGAGATTCGCAAAGCGCAAGAGCGCCTCGAATCGGGCGTGCTGCAAGACGCAAAAAAGGCCGAGCAGCGCCGTGCACTCGAAGCCCAGTTCATGGAACTGCGCGACCTCTACATGAAACTCCAGGCCGAGATCAGCGAGCGCGAGGGCGCCTACAAGTCCGGTATCCTCGACAAGATGCAAGACATCGTCGACGAGCTGCGCATCAACGGCGGCTACATGATGATTCTCGACAAGGCCGCCGTCCTCTCAGGCCCCCGCGCCGACGACCTCACCGACAAACTCGTCACCTCGTACAACGAGCAGTACCGCAAGAACAAAGGCGCCGCGCCGAAGAAGAAGTAGTGCAACCCGCCAGTTATAGCAGACGCCCCCTCGTCTGGTTGCGTGCGGTTGGGCCCCAGCTCGATGCGGGGCTCAACCTGCGCATGTTCGGTCGCTCACTCGTCAACGCCATCGTCATCGGTATCGCGGCGGGCCTCGCCTGCATTGCCTTCTCAAAGCTCCTCGACTACCTCCAGAGCTTTCTCCTCGGCACCCTCGCCGGCTTCGAACCACTGCGCGTCGCCCGCCGCATGGGCTACGAGGCCGCCGCCGCAACCCAGACCCCAAACCTCGTCATTCTGCTACTGCTCCCCATCGCGGGCGCACTCGTCACCGGCTGGCTCGCCACCCGCTACGCACCCGAAGTGCTCGGCGGCGGGGGTGACGCCGCCATCGAGTCGTACCACCGCTACATGGGCGTCGTCCGCCGTCGGGTCCCCTTCGTCAAAGCCCTCGCCTCGATGCTCACACTCGGTGCCGGTGGCGTCGGTGGACGTGAAGGCCCCACCCTGCAAATCGGCAGCGGCGTCGCCTCTGCCGTCTCGCGCCTGCTCGGCCTCGGCCCCCACGAGCGCCGCGTGCTCTACCTCGCTGGCATGGCCGCCGGGGTCTCGGCCGTCTTTCAGGCCCCCCTCGGTGCCGCGCTCTTCGCAGTGGAGGTCGTCTACCGCGACGACTTCGAAGCCGACGCCCTCATCCCCGCCGTTCTCGCAAGCGTCATGAGCTACGCCACCGTCACCCCATTCACCATCTCACCCCACCTTCTGCCCCAACAGGTCGGCTACCACTACGACTTCGCCGATCTACCCGCCTTCGCCGTGCTCGGCATCGCCGAAGCCGGACTCGCGCTCGGCTTCGTTCGCCTGCTCGTTGCGATGCGCCACACGACCCTCAACCTCCCCATCGTGCCCATGTTGCGCCCCGCTTTCGGCGCGCTGCTACTCTCGCTCATCTGCACCCCGCTGCTCGTCTTGCTCGCCCGCGCCACCGGCCAACCCGGCGGTGCATTCGGCATTCTCGGCGGTGGCTACGGTGCCGCCGAACTCGCCGTCGCCGGAGCAAGCTGGCTGCCCCTCAGTTGGTACGCCGTCGCCGTTTTACTCGCCGTCTGCGCACTCAAACTCGTCGGCTCAGTCTTCACCATCGGCAGCGGCGGAAGTGCCGGTGACCTCGCCCCCTCACTCGCCGTCGGTGGACTCTTCGGCGCCGCATTCGGCCACGCCTACGCTCTGCTCACCCACGATGCCGCCGTTGACCCCTCAACCTTCGCCCTCGTCGGCATGGCCGCCATGTTCGGCAGCATCGCCCACGTACCCCTCGCCGCACTCGTCCTCGTCTGCGAACTCGCCGGAAGTTTCGAACTCACCGTACCCCTCATGCTCGCCGAAGCCGTCGCCGTCGTCATCGTCGGCAACCGCACCCTCTACGGCGCCCAGCGCAACGACCGCAACGACCGCCGCATCCCCCACGTCCAGGTCGAACCACGTCTCCGCGTCCGCCACTTCACCACCACAACAACCGACTTCCACCACTTTCACACCACCACCACCGCCGAAGAAGTCACCCGCACCGCGCTCGCCAACCCACAAGAAATGTTTCCCGTCATCGACCCCCGCCGCGACCGCCTCGCCGGGCTCATCTCACGCCGCGCCATCCTCCGCTTCGTCGACTCCGACCGCATCTCGAACTGGATGACCGCCGCCGACCTCATGCTCGAACCCGTCCACGTCCGCCTCGACGACTCGGTCCTCGACGCCCTCTACCTCATGCGCACCCTGCACATCCCCATGCTCCCCGTCGTCGACCCACGCGGACACATCGTCGGCTGGGTCTCAGAGTCTGAGACCCGCGCCCGCTTCGCCGCCGCGTCACCCGCCGCTTCTGCCGTCTCGACTGCTTCCGCGGGCGGCATCACCGAGCACGGCACCCGCACACCCACCAATGAATTTGGCGAAATGATCGCCCACCACGAAGGCGTCTGAACGCCACCGCGAGCTACTCCCGTTCACGCTTCTCGTGTTGTCTGGTTGCCCAGCGCAGGTGGGGCAGGGGGGCCGTGCTGGCGCTCGCTCACACGCCCGTCGGCGCAAGCTGATCAATACCCTCGCGCGCGGCCGCGTCATCGCGCGTCGTCGACACCGGCCCACCATTCGCGATGCGCTTCAAACGCATCGACTTCGTCCCCAGCGACGGAACGATCGGCGCAATCAGGTACTGCCGAATCATGTACCACACGAAGCTCGGCTCATTCAGCGACGGGTCAATGTGATGCGCGATGCGCGCGTGCGTCTCCGGCGCCTTGCTCCAATGCACGCCCGGACTCACATGATGCGCCGTGTGATACCCGTTGTTGAACAGAAACAGGTTCAAAAGCGGCCCCGTGATGTTCCGCGAGTGGTTCCACTCACTCTCTTCATCGGCGTGCACGTGCTGCACGTAGTTGAACAGCATCACCGTGAACAGCGACACCTGTTGCGGAATCACCGCGTACGCCAGCGCCTTCTGCCAATCCATGAAAAACAGCGCGCCCAGATACACGACAAGCACCGCCGGTTGCGTCAGGTACAGCCAGAACCGCTTCGGATTTCGCTTGCGCATGTCGGCAAGCCAAATCTTGATCGCCGCCTGCTGATACACCCCACTCACCGATGGATACGTCAGCACCGTCGCGAGGTTGTTCTTCTCGCTCACCCGGTACGTGATCGTGTAGTCGCCCTCTTTGTTCGTGAAGTGGTGGTGGTTCATGTTGTGCGTCGGTATCCACGCAAACGTCGGAAACCCGTAAAAGCACGTGATCCACCAGTCGGTCAGCGTGTTGAGCACCTCGTTTTTCCAGATGCGCACGTGCCCGTGGTTGTGCGCCATGACGGCGACCGAGATCGCGAACATCAGCGTCCAGAAGTACAAAAACCACCACGTGCCGGTGAACCACGCATCGTCGGGCAGATTCCAGTTGACGACGAGCAGCGCCGTCGTGATGACCATGTAGGCAAGCGTGCGAAGATCGGCGAGGTGACGCAGCATGAGAGGCTGACCTGCTTTCGTGCGCATTCCTGCGCAGTCGTTCGATGCGGGCCCGGTACCCCGCTGACACTCGGCTCGTAGCGACAACCGACCCACGAGACCAGTTCGCGCGACGCGCTTGACCGACACCCGTGCGCCAGCCAGACCGCGCCCCCCGGCAACCCGAGTGCCGCGTCATGTAGCGGATTCACTTGCGCCCGGTCAACGAGATTC
>CAZXXB010000014.1:2739-11500 GCA_964644185.1 uncultured Myxococcota bacterium | reverse complement strand
TTCTGTAAGCGCGACAATGGTTTAGCCGCCCCACCCCACAAATTGGTTCAACCTGCCCGCGATGCGGCAATCACACGCAGCTCGCGCACCACCTCCGGTAGGTCTTCCGTCACCGTCTCCCACACGATCTCAAGGCGAATGCTGTCGTACCGATGAACAAGGTAGTCGCGCATGCGCGACATCTCGCGCCATGGAAGCCCCGGCTCGGCTGCGCGCTCGTCTCTGCTCATGCGCTTTGCCGCCTCACCCAGCAACATGAGTTGCCACAGCACGGCGTCGCAACGCATTCCGTCGCCACAGAAATCGTCGAAGCTACACCCGGCAACATAGCCGAGCGCAGTCTCGGCCGCGCTTCTCATGTGCTCGAATGTGACGTGCTGGTTATTCAACTGCCGCGAAAATAGTCTCGTAGTCGTGGTCAACGCTGCCGTTGCCAACGTGTACACCCGGGTCGAGGGCACCCTCGTCCACCTCAACCAGATTCACATCGCGCTGAAACAGATTGCTGAAGTCGTCGACAGCCTTGAAGAATCGCAACCCGTGCGGACGGCTACCGTCGAACGTGACCATAAGGTCAATATCGCCGCGCGTTGAACTCGCGTCGTCATGCACGGCAGAGCGCGAGACGCCCAGCGTCCGAACCTTCCATTGCCGACAAAGCGCCTCAAGCTCCTCGGCGGGTGCAGGCAACTCAAGTTGTGGAATCCGACGAACCATGCGGCGAGTCTACATCACTCCACATCGTCACGAAAGCGATATCCAACCCCGCGCACCGTCTCGATGTACGCGCCCGCGTCGCTCAACTTCTCGCGCAGCCGCTTGATGTGCGTATCCACCGTCCGTGTCGTCACATCCGCCGAGATGCCCCACACGCGGTCAAGCAACACCTCGCGCGACTGCACCTTCCCGCGCCGCTCATACAGGTCGGTCAACAACCGAAACTCCAGTGCCGTCAACTGAATCTCCGCCTCACCCACCGTCACCCGATGCGCCGGACGATTCACCGTCAGCGAACCCACCCGAAACTCATCGGTGTTCTCGCCACCCGCCGCGCGACGCAATATCGCCTTCACGCGCAACACCAGCTCGCGCACCGAAAACGGCTTCGTCACGTAGTCATCCGCGCCCACCTGAAACCCGCTCACCCGATCACTCTCATCACCACGCGCCGTCAACATCACAATCGCCGCTCCACGCGACTCGGGCGCCTGCTTGATGAACCGCGCCACGTCCGTCCCCGAAATATCCGGAAGCATCAAATCGAGCAGCACCAGATCAGGCGGCGTCTTCTTCGCCTTGCGAATCGCCTCCGCACCCGTCAGCGCCGACTCGACGCGATACCCCTCCTGCTCAAGATTGAACACGAGCAACTCCACAAGGTCGGCTTCATCATCTACGACGAGAATACGCTGGCTCATGACGGCCTCCAGACTGCAAGGGTCGCGAACGGCGCGAATGTGTGACGCATGGCGCCGTATGTCCACACCCCAACTACCGCCATTTGTCAGGTGTCACGCGGATTTCACACGACACCGTTTCTTCCGTCGGCAAACTGTCACGAATCTCGTGAAGCCGCGTGCCCAGCACCGGATGCACGTACTCCGGCACCAATTCGCAAAGCGGCAACATCACAAACGCCCGCATATGCATCCGCGGATGCGGCACAAGACACCGCGGGTCATCAATCACCCGCTCGCCATACAGCAGCACGTCAATATCAAGTGTCCGCGGCCCCCAATGATCCTGCGGTGCACGCTCATTCGGACGACCAAGCCGTGCCTCGATGCGCTGGCAACACGTCACGAGCGAAAGCGGGTCGAGCGTCGTCTCGACCTCAATCACCGTGTTGAGAAAACTCGGCTGATTCACGCGCCCCCACGGCGCGCTCTCCCAAATCGACGCCGCCCGCACCACAAGGTGCCCCTCGTCGTGAAGCGCATCCGCCGCCGCAACAATGCTCGATTGTCGGTCGCCCAGATTCGAACCAATGCTGAGGTAGACACGTTCAGGTGCTGCCATGATTCTCGTTGCTTTCGCGCGTTACGCACCGCGTCTTAGGCCGCGCAATCCGCCGTTGCAAGCAACAATTCTGTGACCTCGGCCCCAAACGCACCCAAACGCCCGCTATCGCCCCCTACGCCACACGCCGCGCACGAAAAAACGCCTGCAACAGCCCCACGCACTCGTCGTGAAGCACGCCACCCCGCCACACGAGGCGATGATTCAACCGCTCGTCATCCACAATCGAAAACAGCGACTCGACCGCCCCCGCCCGTGGGTCGCGCGCCCCAAACACCACCCGCCCCACCCGCGCGTTCACGAGCGCCCCAGCGCACATCGCGCACGGCTCAAGCGTCACATACAGCGTCACCCCATTGAGCCGCCACCGCCCCACATGCCGCGCCGCCGCCCGCAACGCCACCACCTCGGCATGCGCCGTCGGGTCTTCATCGGCCTCGCGCCGATTCGCCCCCTCGCCAATGATCACCCCGTCTTTGACGCACACCGCCCCAATCGGCACGTCGCCCCATGCCTCGGCCTCGCGCGCAAGCTCAATCGCCCGCCGCATGAACTGCTCATCCATCTCACCGAGACTCATCACCGAGACTCACGGCACCATCTCAACCGACCGGTCGCAGATGCGCCCGTTGAGATCGGGCGTCAGCGCCCGCACGACGCCGTTGTCGGGCTCGACCGACCACCGGTATTCGATGAACTCTTTGCCACGCATCAGCGTGAACACCACCTCGCGCGTCGCCGCCGTCGCCGCCGATGGATTCCCCGCGCTCGACGGACTGCCAAGCTCCGCCGTCCAACCCACCGGCTTGCACCGGTCACCACACACCGCCACACCGCGCTTTACCCGCGCCAGAAGCGGCTCGTTCGTCTCTGCGCAACGCTGCGTCTGCACGAGCGCAATCGCCTTCGCCGCGTCATTCTTGTCGCCGTCGTTCGGGCGATACACCGAGTCGTACGCCGTGCGCACCTCGCCCTCGTCGCACCCCGCGAGCGTCGCAACGAGCGCCGCCGCCACCGCCGCCACCAGCACCAGTCTCGTCAACACAAACGAAAGCGGGGTTCGTACCGGTATGCGTTTCATGCAAGCCTCCATCGAACCCCGCGAGCCTTCGGTTGTTGACTGCGCGCGGGCAACCCGCGCACACGCCCGAACATCGTCTTAGAAAATCTGCTGTTTGCGCGACTTGATCGCATCGCGGATGATCACGATACCGTTCTTCGCACCTGGAATCGACCCATTCACGAACAGCAGGTTCTTCTCGGCATCGACCTTCACGAGCTTCAGGTTCTGCGTCGTCTTGCGCTCATCGCCCATGTGGCCTTCCATGCGCTTACCGACGAACACGTAACCCGGAAACTCGCGCTGACCAATCGAGCCCGCGTGACGCTTGTACTCGTGACCACCGTGCGTCTCGCGAAAGCCACCGAAGTGGTAACGCTTCATAACGCCCTGCGTGCCCTTACCGATGCTCACGCCGGTCACATCGACCTTCTTCACGTCGGCAAAAAGACCCGCGCCAAGCACCGAGCCCACGTCAAACGACGCAATCTCGTCTTCCGGCAAACGCAGCTCGCGAATCACCTTCTTCGGGTCGAGCCCGAGCTTCTTGAACTGCCCAAGATCAGGCTTGTTGAGGCGGTACGCCATCGCGTCGCCAAAACCCACCTTGAGCGCGCTATAGCCGAACTTCGCCGGCGTCTTTTTCTCGATCACCACGCACGGACCAGCCTCGATGATCGTCACCGGCAAACGGGTGCCATCCTCAAGAAAAATCTGCGACATACCGACTTTGCGGCCAACGATTGCGGGCATTTGTGATTCTCCGAAGGTGCCATGCACCCGTGGGCGTCGTGTCAGCCGTCTTGCCGCCTGCATCTTCGCGACGCAGACGACGTGGCAGTTTCCGGCCCGTGAGCCCGTCTACCCTGCGCAGTGGCGCGTCGTTTCGGGCGACCCGCTTGCGGCAAACGAGCGATTGTTCTCGCGCTTCCACCGCGTCACGACCATTCGTAACACTCGAAGCGCAATCAAGGCCGCGCACTTTACTCAGCCGCGACCCATTGTCAAACACTCGTTGTCAAACACTCATTGCCAACACACCGGCTCACGCCCGCGCACCCGCCGCAAGACGCGACCGTACAATCACCCACATCAGCACCGTGACCGGAAGCGACAGCGCCTGCATGTGCAGCGTGTGCTGCGGCAGCAGCCCCGTCGCGTTGACGAGCGCATACAAAAGAACCACCAGAGCATGCAGCGCGAGATAGTTTTCTGTCAGTCGCAACACCCGTGAGCCGCTCGCCCCCGCCGTCGCCCCCGCCGTCGCCCCCGCCCCGACCTTCGGCCTTCGCATCAACGCCACCCCAGCGACCACCAGCAACAGATGCGTCGGCGGAAACAAAAAAAGATTCTCGTTGTGGTGCGTGTTGCGATGATCCGACAACAGCCAGAACCCGCTCATCGCGAGCCCCAACGCCCCCGCCAACAACCCCCACAGCAACGTCACCTTGCCCACCGCCATCCGCACCAGCCAGTGAACCCACCTGTCACCCACCAGCAACCCACTCCGAGCCCGACTCAACCACGCCATCACACCCAAAAACACCAGCATGGGTACCGTCACAACCCCGTGAAACCAGCCCCATGGAGACACCCCACCGCGTGGTGCCCCCGCCCGACTCACAATCGTATCAACCTTGCCCAATAAGGCCCTGCGCCCTTCGCCACCAGATGCCTCACCGACCGCAAACCCATCGAGGTGCCGCTTCATCTCGAGCGGCAAAAACATCTCATCCCACGCCGTCATCGCCACATCGACCTCGCTGTTCATCACGAGATAAATCCCCGCCGCCACAGGCCACGTGTCGCCGTTCACCAGCACAATGTGGTCGCGCAACGTCATCTTCGCGGCCGCGCCCCCATACGCCGCGCGCAGCTTGCCGCCCAGCGCCTCATCGAGCACGTCGCGCACCTTCGTCGAGCAGTTGTTCTCGAAAAAATGATACAGGTACGTCGCGTTCTCGGGCCGCAACCACCGATCGAGCGCCTTCGCCAACACCACCTTCTCTTCACGCGTCAGGTTCAGCGCCTGCCGCACCATCGTCCGGTCAAAGTGCCGATAAAACCCCACCGTGTCGCCCCACGAAAACACGCTCAGCCAGTACGTCAGCCGCCCCTGCAAGAACTTCTCGATCAGCTTCGGATCACCCGGGCTAAACGTCCCAAAATTGAATACCCGCGCCTGCCCATCGGGGTGCCCCGTCACCAGAATCGCGTTGTGCCCGTACCGCGAAAACAGCTCATCGCCCGGCCCCATCGTCAGCAAATAAAAATCGAGCAGTCCCGCATCAACTTTTCTTCCACGCCCGCCATTTGCGCCACCACCTGCTTCACCCGACGCCTCACCTTCTGCCTCACCTGCTGCCTCACCCTCAACCGTCACCTCGCCGCCCGCCTCGCGCTCTTCACCATCTCGCACCGGTGCCTGTGCCCACGCCTCTACCTGCAACGCCACCGCGCCGCCCGCCACCGTGAGCCACACTGCCACCACAGCAAGCCGCAACACCGCGAGCCGCAACACAGCAGGCCGCCCCGCCGCAAACAGCACAGCCCGAGGCCCGCAAGCCCGCGTCCTGCTCGAAGCCTTCGCCTCGTCAATCCACTTCATCTTCACGTTCGTTTCCATCCGCTTCATCCGCGCGCGGAAGCTTGCCGATCACGCGTCACCTGTCAACGCGCTCGCACACAGCAACCCGTCCGCACGCCGCAACCCGTCCCCGCTTGTCTCTCACCGCCCCCTGTGCCAATCGATACCACTCGCCACCACCGAGGTCTTGATGCGCGCTCTCTTCACACTGCTCACCCTCGCGCTTGTCGCCGCCGCGCTCGAAGGTGCCGCCACGCTCATCGAAAAGCACAGCGACGCGCTAAGACCCCTCGTTGGCAGCACCTTCACCTTTCGCGGCCCCTACAAACGCTGGAACCTCCCCGCCGACATCGGACTCGAACCCGGCCAGCTACTCACCCACCTCGACAAAACCCACCGCGCCAACGACGCCGGTTACCACGGCCCGCTCACCGCGACCCCGACCAGAACACCCGCCGCGCGACGCCCACCCAAAGACCCCGTCACCATCGCCATCCTCGGCGACTCGATGACCTTCGGCTTCGGCGTCGAACCCCACGAGGCATGGCCCGCCCAACTCGAAGCCCTGCTCAACGACGCCCCGCTCGGCGCCCGCTACCACGTGCTCAACTTCGCCATCCCCGGCTACGACACCTTCCTCGAAGCCCAGCACTACACAAAAAACGTCGCCCCCTTCGCCCCCGACCTCGTCATCGTCGGCTTCTTCGGCAACGACGCCATCCTCGACCGCCACGCCCCCAACATCTACCGCACCTGCAACCTCCCCCTCGCCCCCGCCGAACGCGCCATCGGGGTCGCAATCGAACTCTCATCATTCATCCGCGTAACCCACGACCTCACCACGTGGTTTCTCGACCGCTACCCCGGCGTCGAAGGAGACTACGGCAAGGCCCTCGCCCCCACCCACACCGGATTCCAGTGCGCGCTGCACCACCTCACCAGCTTGCGTGATCTCGTCGAGGCGCAAAGCCGCGCCCCACAACAAGACAAAGCACCACAGCACGCCCCAAAGTTCGCCGTCGCGCTGCTGCCCTACTTTCAAAACCGCATCGTCGCCGGCAACGCCGCCCGCGAAGACCCCGAAGAGCAAGGTTTTGCTAACCTTCGCCAGTGCCTCTCAGGCACGATGCAACTGCGTCTCGAACGCGGCGGCGACGCTGCCCCCCCCGCGACAACCCAATCAAAGCCCTCGACCTGCGCGAAAAAACCCTCGCAGTCCCCTTCTCCGACCTACCCACCCTCATGCTCAGCGACACCCACCCCAACCCCGCCGGACACGCGCTGCTCGCCCGCGCCGCCTTCGACGCCGGTGGTGCCGCCTCACCAGCTGGCCTCTGGGCAAGGCTGCAAAGGTCGCGATGAAACGCCTCACCTTCGCCATCATCACCCTCGCCCTCGTCGCGCTCGTGCTCGAATTCGCCGCCGCGAAACTCGAACCCCTCTCGCGCTCGCTACGCGGCCCCTATCAACCCTGGGATATCACCGGCCCCATCGGCTTTCCGCCCAACCTCGCCTACGACAACGCTGGCACCACGACCCACATCAACGAAGGCGGCTACCGCGGCGCGTTTCGTCCCCCTGTCCGCACACCACACACCACCCGCATCGCCGTACTTGGCGACTCGATGACCTTCGGCTGGGGTATGCCCGACGACGCCACCCCGTGGCCGGCGCAACTCGAAACCCTGCTCAACGAACGCGCCGCCACCCTCTGCCCGCAAAGCACCCCGCCCCCCACCTTTGAAGTGCTCAACTTCGGACACCCGGGCTACAACACCCACCTCGAATCGCTGCTCTACACCCGCCGCGTCCGCGACTACCGCCCCGACGCCGTGCTGCTCGCCTACTACGGCAACGACGCCCAGATCGACCGCTACACCCCGCTCGTCTACGACCACTGCCCCGTACCCATGCCGACCCACGAAAAGCTCATCGGCAAAGCCATCGCCCGCTCGGCGTTTCTCCGCATCACCCACGACCTCATCACCCTCGCCCTCCTCGGCTACCCCGGCATGCTCGAAGGACACATTCTCATCACCAAACCCGATTACCTCGGCTTCAGATGCTCGATGCACTATCTCGCCGAGCTGCGCGACGCCGTCGCCGCCGACCGCGCCCGCCTCGCCGTCATCCAGATTCCCTATCTTCCCGAACGCGCACTCTCCGACGACCCCGAACGCATCGTGCAAGACCGCCTCGCCGCCGCCTTCGCCAAACCCACCCGAGAGACCGACCGCACCCAGCCCATTGAACCCATTGCGCCCATCCCGTCACTCAACCTCTACCCCCACGTACCGCCCGAAGCCCACGCCTGGGTCATCCCCGACACCCACCCCGACGCCCGCGGACACACCCTCTTCGCCCGCATCATCGCCGACCACATCACCACCCTCGACCTCAACCTCTGCCCCACACCGCACGCCCCCGCAAAAAATGCATACCCATGAAAGACAGGCGGGGGGCTGGTGGGTTCCAGCCCGGGGTCAGGAAGATTTGTTTGGAAGATTGCTTGAGGCGGGAACTATCTTGAAGAACCGATTAGCGGGAGAAGGCTCAGCCGTGTTTCCACTCACCCTCGCGGGCTCACCAGTTCTCACGAACTAGCTGGATATCGTCCGTCCCTCCTGACCGCCTCACCCCATCGTTCGTGTGGCGGCCTTCGGTTCCGTGAGAAACGTAAGCATACGCCGTGCCACCGCAAGTCCCCCGCCTTTCAAAAATCGAACAATCTGCCGATTTGTGACGCCCGTCACACCCCACCCTCCGCAACACACCAAAAAAACCAGCGTCAGATCAAATGGTTACGCCGCATCGCCCGAAAGCGCGCCAACTCACCCCGTGCGCCCATCAACTCAATGCGATATCTGAACAGCCCCATCTCACCCGCTGAACAACTGAGGCCGACTGCGGAAATCCGTAACAGCCCGCCACACCACTCAAGAAAACACGACACAGTGTATCAAAATCTGCACACCCCTCGTGACGTTTTTGTACCCCTCCGTTACGTTCGCCTGACATTCTTTGGCACCCCACACCCAATTCGCCCCCGAATCCACCCACCACAACAGCGGAAGGCCGCGTGGCCTTCCGCGTCA
>CAZXXB010000014.1:0-2635 GCA_964644185.1 uncultured Myxococcota bacterium | reverse complement strand
CCCGGAAGCCGACGCCCCTCGACGTTGTTCGTCGGCACGACCCCCGAGAGCACGCTGCGACTCACCTGCGCACGCACCATCGCCGCGCGCCCCAGCGCCTCGGCCCGCTTCGCCCCAACCCCCTCATACGGGCGAATGTTGCTTATCGCCGACCCGCGCATCGCATCACCCCCGCCCTCGTCTCCCTCTCCCTCGGCGAGTCCGTCGCCATCATCACCGTCGTCACTCGTTTCACCGTCGTCACTCGTGTCACCGTCGTCGCTCGTGTCACCGGCGTCTTCGACCGCGATCTCGTCGATGAACATCTCCTCGTCTTCCGCGATCCGCATCCGCGTCACCCCGGCAAACGAGTCGGCCATCACAATCTCACCCCGCGACATCCGCGCCGACCGCAAATGCCCCGGATTCTGCAAAATCGCCATCGACTTCGCCGTCGTGTCACCCGGTGCCGGCTTGCCAACCTCGACAATCCCCGACTCGAACGTCCCGTTGTCACCATACGCGAGATAGAGCTTGTCGCCGCCCGCGAACATCGCGACGTAGTCATGCGCCGGAATCTCCACCTGCTGCGGTTGCTTTGCGTCGCGCCGCATCACCGCAAGCAGGCTCTTCGTGCGAAACCGCCCACCGCACGCCGCATAAAGCACACCTTCATCCACCGTCATCACGAACCGATCTTCGGCCCGATCCGACCCATCTGGACGCGAAAGCGTATCAATCGCGCAGTTCAACGACGCAACGGGTATCAGCCGATTGTCACGGTAGTCTGGCGCCGTACCGACGAGTCGCCCATTCTCGTCGAACGAGAGTGGAAGGCTCACCCGCAAAATGCGCTGCCCATCAAACACATATTCATCGCCACCCACCGCCAGCACATCCGAGCGCGAACCCGTTGCGGTAAACGTCGTCGAAAACCAGTTGCCGTAAGCATCTCGCGCAAATCGTTGCAGCAGGGGCGCGCTCTGCCATGCGTTCACATATTCCGTCCGCACCCACACCACGCGCCGGTCGAGCGACACCGCAATCGTCGCGACGAAGCTCGCCGCGTCGCCCCTCTTCGGGTCGTGCAGCTTGCCCAGATTTTCGAGCTCGCCCGTGCGCCGGTCCATCACCCGCAGACCCGAATCGAACTCAACCCACGCAACGATCCGCTCGTTGAACGCCACCTGTTCTGGCGCCTCTGGCAACCACTTCATCCACAGCGGCATCTCGGCCTCGTCGTCGCTCGCGGTCACCTCAAACCCGACCGACTCGCGAATCAGCACGTCACCCGCCTCGTCTGGAATCACCCCCACCAGATCATCCGGCTGCTCGAAATGCTCACCCTCGGTCAGCACCGTACCCTTCGCCCGAAAGTTGAAGAGCGTCCGCTGACCCACATACCGAAAGTTGCCAAGCGCCATCACCCGGTCACCATCCGCCGCAATCCCAATCGGGTCACGTGACACAAAGTCGGGCACCGGCGGTGGCGGCGGAGCCTCACGTTCGGTCGGCACGCGGAACGCCGAAATCGCGAAACTCTTCACCGATTGATTGCCCGCCGCCACGTGAATCGCCTGGCGCTCACGCACAAGCTGGTTCGGGTAAAACATCGGGTCGCTCTCGTCGTACCAGTCCGCCGCAAACACCCGCTGCCGCGCATTCGCGGTCACGTCAAAAAGCGCAACCAGATGTGACAGCCGAATCGCCGCGATGCCATGCGCCGCCGCCGCGGTGAACACCCACGAACCATCGCTATCCACATCTTTGATCGCACTCGGACTCTCGCCCGTCGCCACAAGGTTGCCCCGCCAGTCGAGCAGATCGTTCGCCAGATCAACCTGCGCCTCGCGATACATCCGTGCCTGAGCGTCATAGATGCCGACGCTCGTGCACGCCGCCACCAGCACATATTTTCCACTCACCGCAAGCCCATTCGCAAAGCCAATCGAGCCCGTCTCGCGCACCCGCTTCACCCCGCCATCGCTCACGTCAAACACCATCAACCCCGCATCACCCGCCGCAACGTAGAGCTCGTCGCCATCTACAAGCACCTCCATCGCACGATCGCCCGCATCCACCTCCTGCGCCAGCTTCGGCTCACCCTCCGACGAAAGCTCCACCACCAACAACCCCGCCTCGACCGCCGCGATGTAGAGCTTGCCCTCATGCAACGCCACATCAATCGCGTGACCCGGCAACGACGTCACCGACCGCGGGATAAACTCGTCTCCCACTCGGTCGAGCACCCACAGGTTCGACCCATCAACGAGATAGCGCCGCTCGCCATCCACGGCGACCGCGCGGAACATCGGCGTCGCGAAATAGGTCGGATACGACGGCGAGTCGATCGCCCCACACTCCTCATCAACCACACCCTGGTTTGACGGCGGCTCCCACCAGTCATCATCATCCGAGTCGTCAAGATCGGGCCCCTCAATCGGCTGCCCAAACTCATCCTCCTCGAACCAGTCATCCGGGTCGTTCTGTATCGTGTCGTCGTCAATCTTCGCCCCCGTCGGTGGGTCGTCGTAATCGTCCCAGTCGTCGTCGCCGCAACCCGCCGTGCCCAACACGGTCATCGCTGCGCACACAGGGGCCCAAAGCCCTCGCGTGATGGCGCTTCGCATGAATACACTCCGAGCTATGGTGGTCA
>CAZXXB010000013.1:28237-28764 GCA_964644185.1 uncultured Myxococcota bacterium | reverse complement strand
ATGGCAACGCGGGACCCAGCAATGGGCCCCGCGTTTTTCTTTTCAACCAGCTCGTTTTGAGTTCGGGTTTTCGCGGTCGCGAAGCTGCGCTCGCGAGGCAGAGACGTTGAGTGCGGAAGCTCAACCGTGAGCCGTCATGCGACGAGCAGAGACGGGCAGAGACGAGCAGAGACGGGCAGTCAGACCACTCCGCGGGTGCCTGCTCGCAAACCTGAATTGAGATGCTTTCGACTCAGATGTCGTCGTCGAGCGACTCGCGCAGTTTGCGCAGCCCATCGGTCTCAACCTGCCGCACGCGCTCACGCGTAAGGTTGAGAATGTTGCCGACCTCTTCGAGCGTCAGCCCGCCCTTTTCGGCAATGTCGAGTGCACAGGTCTGCTCAAGCTCCCACACTTCCTTGTCTGGAAAATTGAGCTTGATCGACCCGGTGCGCGGGTTCACGTCGAGATAAAGGTGATGCTTGCACGAGACGAACAGGCATGGACGCGGCCCGTGACGGCAATCGTCGCGCGTGCGCGGACGGAAC
>CAZXXB010000013.1:21985-28216 GCA_964644185.1 uncultured Myxococcota bacterium | reverse complement strand
TGAAGCACATGCTGCTCGTCTTCCGAAATGCGGAAGCGTTTCGGCATCTGCTTGACGCTGATCGTCTTCGACCGGCGCCGCCCCTTGCGCGGCTCGTTCTCGTCCGCGTCGTCGGCGCTCTCTTCAGGCGATTTCTCGTTTTCGTTCATGCTGTCGTCGACTGGCGACCCATTGCGCGTCCCCGATTAGACCAGAGTGACCCGCAACGTTGCCGCTGCTGGTTCCCGAATCGCACCCGTAGTCTTACCGAGAACTTGACAGCGCCACCGTAATGGAACCGAATCCGTTTGACAACGCCCCCGCGAAACTCGCCGCATCGTAATATTGTGACGCAGTCCGCGTGACGCACAGTATCCCGGTGCAAAGATCGTGATGCAGGCATCGTGACCCAGCTCGAAGCACTCATCGTGACGCTCGTCGTCGAGGCGGGCACCGCCGCGCTTCTGGCGCTCACACCGCTCGGCAAGCCGTCGCGCGCGCCCGCCCTGGCACTCGTCGCCATCGCCGCCTCACTCGTCACTCACCCCGTCGTATGGCAGGCCAACGCGATGCTGCGCCCGATGATGCGCTTTCCGGCGCGGCTCGCGCTGCTGGAAACGCTCGTGGTGCTCGCCGAGGCCGTCGGTTACGCCTTTGCCGCGCGTCTTGCCCCCCCACGCGCCCTCGCCGTCGCCGCCATCGCCAACGCCGCCTCGGTCGCGGTCGGGCTCTTCATCATGTACGGATTGCGCTAAGCCCGCCCTGCGACTTGCCCCGTTGCATCCCCCACCGCGCCGCCCGCCGCATCACCCGCCGCGCCGACGAAGAGCAGCAGCAGCGGCGCCTCGACCCACGCATGCACCGCCGCCGCGATGCCATAAATGCCCCGCGCCGCCGAAAAGTCACGCGTGAAAAAGGCAAACAGCACTACACCCCCCAACACCAGCGCCACCGCGTACCCGGTCGTCCGCACGAACCGTCCCGGCCCCGCCACACCCGCCGCCGCGTCGTACCCATCACGTTCGAGCAAATGCGGAAGCACGTGAATCACCGCCGCGTAGTGCATCAACTGCGTGAACACCACCGCCGCAAACGCGTGCTGCGCGAACGCCTCACCTCGCCACTCTTTCGGCAGATACGCAGTCAGATGCTGCGACAACGTACCGGCCGAAAGCACATCAGCCTCCGGGTATCCGAGGCCCAGCGCCGCCGCCGCGGCGTACGGCACGCCACTTGCGATAATCAGCGGAATCACGACAAACACCGCCATACTCACATCGCGCGCACGCCGCCGCTCGGCACCCGATAACGCCTCGTCGAGAAACCCCGCCGGCGTCGCGTTGTGCAACACCGCCATCGCCAGCAGCGCGTGCGTTGGCGAGAGCGTGAGCCCGAGCCCAATTGCCGCCGCGCCGACAAGCACCACGGCCCCGCGCCGCGGCGAGTGAGCAAACGCCGACGGAACCACCACGCCAATCAACCCCAGCACCAGCAACAGCTCAGTCGTCACGCTCGCGTCGCCCGTGAGCACATCGGTCACCCGCAGCACCCGCACGACCACCACCGCCAGCAACAGCACACCGATCGCAATGCGAATCGTGCGCGCCAGCCGCCCCCCAAATCTTCCATCAAGGTAGCGCAGCTCGGTCAGCACATGGGCAAGACCAAACACCGCCAGCGAGAGGGTGTATGCCGCAAGCGGAAAGCACACCGAGACGAGCGCGGACAAAACCACAAAGGCGACCGCCGCGGGCGTCGACACCGGCAGCCACGACTTTTCCTCGACCTTTACCGAGTCAAGCGCGCTGCTCGTCATCGCGTACAACCCTACGGTGTGGTGGTGGGTGCCTGCGTGGTGGTCGCCGTCGGTGCGACAGGTTGCGACGCGGGGCGCACGGTCGGTGTCGCGGTCTTGGCCTCGCCCATCGCCGCCAGCGCGTCACGTTCGACCGCCGTCAAAAACCGCTCTTGCGCGCGCAAGAAGTCGCGCCGCGCGTTCGTCATTCTTCGCGGACCCATCGCCCGCCCAACCCCGCTGAACATGAAGCTCATGAACTTGTTGGCGATGATCGGCACGTACCCCTCGACCTGCGCAACCGCGTTCGGCCCGGGGTTGAGCATCGTCATCCGAATCGTCAACGGCTGAAACATTCCATCGTAGCCCGCGAGCATTTTGAAAAACATTTCGGCGTACTCTTCGAGCGAACCCGGAATAATCAGGTTGACGAAAAACCGCAGCGTCTCTTGCCCCTGCACGTCGAGCTCAGGCGCGCGCGCAAGCCTCAACTCGATGTTCAGCTTGTCTTTCGCGCACGCGACCTCCCAGTTGAGGCGCATGTTTTTGAGCGAGACCGTCACCCCCGAAGTGTTCGACGTGCCGCTCACCACCTGAGTGAACTTCGTGCCGCAAGCAATCGGCTGAAACGGACCCTCAGCCACCCGACCCTCGCGATCGCGCGGCAGCACGCCATCGCGCGTCAAGAGCGCGCGAAACTCGTAGATCGTGTCGCTCGAATCGAAGTCAAACGCCGCAAACAGGTTGCCCTTCGGCGTGTAGAACTCGCTCGTCATGCGCGCCAGGCGCTCGCGACTCGCACGCTCAAGCGCACCTGCCAGCGAGCGGTAGTTCTTTTCAATCCACGGCATGTTGCGCCGCACGCGAATGTCGATTTGCGCCACTTCATACGGTGCGCCAGCCTTGTCGTTGAGCAGCGCCGCCGACCTGGCCGGCACCTCACGCGGAAAGTCACCCAGCGATTCGAGTTGAAAAAAGCCAAGCACGAAACTCGTCGTCTCGGGCATCTTTTCGTTGATGTACGCAAGCCAGTCTTTCGCCGCCTCTGAGCCTGTAAGCGTGGGGGCCTTCGCCAGCGCCTTTTCACGCGCCGTGTCGCTCTGTCGGGGCTGCTCATGCGCCAGATACCCAAACAGTGTCGGCCACAACTCGGTGATGTTCTTTGCGTCGTAGTGTCCCGCAAAAAAATCGACGCCGAGCCAGGCGCGATAAACCTTATTGCCCTCAATCTCGTTGGGCGAAAGCAGGTAGCGCGTCGCGATGCGCGCCTCGCCCCAGCTCTTTACGTTGATCGTCTCGCCCTCTTTGGGCAGACGAAACCTGAACACGTCACGCCCGCGCTTGTCTTCTTCGAGTCGTCCGACAAACACCTGCTGCCGACCCGACTTCCATTTGCCGTCAAGGTTTTTGTAGACCGCCTCCATGTCGAAGTCCCACCACGCCTTCGACAACGCCTCTTCTTTTGCCTTTGCGTCACCCACGAATTCGCGATGCACAAAAAACGCACGCCACAACAGCTTGAGCCGCGCAAACCCCTCAAGCGGAGTCGTCGCGCGCAGCGGCTCGGGTGTAAGCTGCGTGAACGCCACGCCCGGCCCACGCGCAAAGTCAAACCGCGACAACGCCCCCGCCAACGCCTCGTCGCGTGCACCCGCTGCGCCGCCCTGCGTGCCCGATGTCGTGCTCGGTTCCGCGGCCCACGCCGTGCCCGATTCGTCGAGCGCCACCGCCCCAAATGCCGCCACCACGAGCACCGCCGCCAGCGCGCCGTAGATGCGCGCCAGCGTGCGTCTGCCCGCCCCTGCCTGATTCTCGTTGTCACCTGTGCGCAGCACGAAAGACCTCGCTTATGCTACCCCGCGTTCGGGCGTGACGCATAACACCGCTTCGACCGGTGCGCCACGAACTTTTCGTTGGGTTTGAATGCCCCCGTCGTCAAAATATTCAGCTTCACACAACTTCTGTGGATACCGTCACTTGGCGTCGCGCCCCGGCACCGCTAATCTCACCCCATGACCGTCGAAAAACCTGACGACCGATTCACGCTTCCGTGGCACATCGCCCGCACAGAGCCTCTGGGTGAACACCGCGTTTTCTCGCTCCACTACGAGTGGGCCGTCTCGCCGCGCACCGGAAAAGAACACCGCTTCACCGTCATGCACTGCCCCGAGTGGGTCAACGTGCTCGCCCTCACGCCCGAACGCGACGCTCTGCTCGTGCGACAGTACCGCCACGGCACCAAACGCTTCACACTCGAAATACCCGGCGGAATGGTCGACGCAGGCGAAGACCCCGCCCATGCCGCCGCCCGAGAACTGCTCGAAGAGACCGGCTATCGCGCCGCCAGCATTGAGCACCTCGGCACCGTCGAGCCCAACCCCGCCATTCAAAACAACCGCTGCCACACCTACCTCGCGCTCGACTGCGTAGAGGTCGCGCCGCTCAAACTCGACGGCGGCGAAGACATTCGGGTTGAACGCATCCACGAGTCGCAACTGCCGCTGCTCGTGCGCGACCACACCATCACACACGGACTCGTGATCAACGCTTTCTACTGGTACTTCTTTCAGCGCCCCCTCGTCGCAGGCGCACCCGCGAGCAACCCAGCCACCCCAACCCCATCGCCCGCGCGATGACGAACCCCATCGCCCACGCGATGACGGAGCTTTCGGATGATCAAAAATTTCGTGCTCGATACGAACGTTCTATTGCACGACCCGAACGCCATCTTCGCCTTCGCCGACAACCACGTCTTCATACCGATCATCGTGCTCGAAGAGATCGACACCTTCAAAAAAGAGCTGTCTGAGCTCGGCAAGAACGCCCGCCATCTTGTCCGCATTCTCGACTCGTTGCGCGAAGGCGGCAGCCTCTCGCAAGAGGTACCACTGCCAAAAGGCGGCAGGCTCACCGTCGCCATCTTCAGCGGCAACGTACCCAAGAGCCTCACACAGGCGCGACAGGCCGACTCGATCATCATCGCCACCGCGCTCGATATCCGCGCCCGTGACACGTCGAGGCCAACGATTCTCGTCAGCAAAGACGTCAACCTGCGTATCCGCGCCGACGCACTGGGCCTCGAAGCACAAAACTACGACACCGAGCGCATCGACATCGAAGAGCTCTACCCGGGCCACGTCGAGGTCGAGGTGAGCGCCGAAGAGGTCGACGCCCTCTACCGCGATGGAAAAGCCGCGCTGCCCGTGCGCGACGATCTGATCTTTTCAGCCAACGAGCTCGTCACCTTGCGTGACCGCGCCGCCGAGACCCACACCGCGCTCGCCCGCGTCGATGGCTCGGGCTCGTTCTTGCGACCCATTCGCCGCCTGCGTGAGGGAGTCTTCGGCATCAAGGCCCGCAACCGCGAACAGGCATTCGCCTTCGAACTCTTGCTCGACGACAGCATCAAACTCGTCACCCTCGTCGGTAAGGCCGGCACAGGCAAGACGCTGCTCGCCATCGCCGCCGGCATGCAAAAATCGGTCGAAGAACCCGCCTACCACAGGCTGCTCGTCGCTCGACCCATCTTTCCATTGGGGCGCGACATCGGCTACCTGCCCGGCACCGTCGAAGAAAAACTCAACCCCTGGATGCAGCCAATCTTCGACAACGCCGACCTCATCATGGGCCTCGCCGCCACCGACAAGCGCAAGGGCCGCTCGGTGCAGGAACTCATCGACATGGGCATGCTCGCCATCGAGCCCCTCACCTTCATTCGCGGGCGCTCGATACCGAACCAGTTCATGATCGTTGACGAGGCGCAGAACCTCACGCCCCACGAGGTCAAAACCATTCTCACCCGCGCCGGAGACAACACGAAGATTGTCCTCACCGGCGACCCCTACCAGATCGACAACCCCTACGTGGACGCGACCAACAACGGACTCACGCACGCGGTCAGTCGCTTCCGCGGCCAGAGCCTCTTCGGGCACATCACGCTCATGCGAGGCGAACGAAGCGAGCTTGCGGAACTCGCCTCGAATGTCCTCTAGCCTGCGTCGTTCGTTCTCGGTCGCGTGCCCGCCACCGGTACCACTCAGTACCGGTAGTGCTCGGGCTTGAATGGACCCTCGGTCGAGACGCCGATGTAGGCCGCCTGCTTTGGCGAGAGCTTCGTCAGCTTCGCGCCGAGGTGGTCGAGGTGCAGGCGCGCCACCTTCTCGTCGAGGTGCTTCGGCAGCGTGTAGACTTTTTTCTCGTAGGTCGCGCCGTTTGCCCACAGCTCAAGCTGGGCAATCGTCTGGTTCGTGAAGCTGTTCGACATCACAAACGATGGATGCCCCGTCGCGCAGCCGAGGTTCAACAGACGACCTTCGGCGAGCACGATGATGCTGTGTGGCTTGCAGCCCGCCTTCTCGTTGAAGCGAAACTCGTGAACCTGGTCTTTGACCTTGATCTTCTCGGCCTTGCCTTCAGCCACGAGGCGCTCGAGTCCCGCCATGTCGATCTCGTTGTCG
>CAZXXB010000013.1:21660-21958 GCA_964644185.1 uncultured Myxococcota bacterium | reverse complement strand
GATGGCGTTGTGCTTCATCTTCATCATGTGCTCGACGGTGATGATCTCGCAGTTGCCCGTCGCGGTGATGAAAATGTCGCCGGTCTCGATCACGTCGTCGAGCGTCTTCACGTTGTAGCCATCCATACACGCCTGCAACGCGCAGATGGGGTCGATCTCGGTCACCGTGACGCGGCAGCGCTGCGCCGCAAGTGACTGCACCGAACCCTTGCCCACGTCGCCGTAGCCGCACACCACCGCCACCTTGCCGGCCAGCATCACGTCGGTCGCGCGCATGATGCCATCGACGCGCGAATGA
>CAZXXB010000013.1:19110-21650 GCA_964644185.1 uncultured Myxococcota bacterium | reverse complement strand
CGGCACCCATACCCGTGGTCGAATTTGCTCCACGTCACCGAGTCGTTGACGTTGATCGCGGGGAACAACAGCGTCCCGTCTTGCTGCATCGTGTAGAGGCGATGCACACCCGTCGTCGTCTCTTCCGACACGCCGCGAATGTACGGCACCATCCGATGCCAGAACGTCGCGTCGTCGAGCAGCTTGTCGCGAATCAGTGCGAGCACGATTTTGAACTCGGCGTTGTCGGTCGAGTCGGGGTCGGGCAGCGTGCCGCTCGCCTTGTAGACGTTCTCGGCCTTGTAGCCTTCGTGAATCAGAAGCGTCGCATCGCCGCCGTCATCGACCAGCACGTACGGCCCATTCGACCCGTTCGCATCCGCCGAGAAGGTCAGCGCCTGCAACGTGCACCACCAGTACTCTTCGAGCGTCTCACCCTTCCACGCGAAGGTGTTGACCGCGCGCGTTCCGTCGCCGCGACCCGCTGCCATCGCCGACGCCGCATGGTCTTGCGTCGAGAAAATGTTGCACGACGCCCAGCGCACCTCGGCCCCGAGAATTGCCAGCGTCTCTGCGAGCACCGCCGTCTGAATCGTGTTGTGCAACGAGCCCGTGATGCGCGCCCCCGCGAGCGGCTGCGTTGCGCCAAACTCGGCACGGCAGCTCATGAGGCCGGGCATCTCATGCTCGGCAAGCTCAATCTCTTTGCGACCAAACGCGATCGTCGCCGCGCTCATGTCGCGCACCTTGTAGGGGAGCGCGCAGTTCAGCGGCAATCCGGTGTTGAGAAACGTCGGTTCGTTGAAGATTGCCTTGACTGCCTCGCTCATCGTCGTCTCGCTTTGCTCTTGCTCTGGGCTTCACCGACGCTGCCGTGGTTGTGGCAGCACGCCCGCATCGGGCGCACGGAACGAAGCACGTGGTTGGGGTTCGGACGCAGGCGCGCCCCCGCACGCGGGCGGGGCCACTCGGCGGGCCGTTTCGGGGCCACTCGATACGCCAAAACCAGCGAGCCGCGCAAGGTTTACCCCACCGCACCGAATCACGGGTTCAGTCTTGCGTTTTTCAGAATTCTGCCACACATTTGACGCAGGTGACCGCCCGTTTCTCGGGCGCTCACGTTCGGTTCTCGCTGGTACGCCGTAAGGCCCGGCGGAGGACACAGGCGCTCACCCGTCTGGTTCGACCGCGACGTAAGGGACACGGTAACGCTGGCAAATTGTCTCGGGTGTCGTGAAGGTGTGGCCTCGCGAACGCCCGTTGATCCGCCCGGATCGGAGGCTCCCCGCCAACGACCGGGACGGGGCTGCGAACAGCCGAAGCGTACCTTGTACGGGTGCCCCTGCTCACGGCAGACCAGATGCCGACGGCAGAAAATAGCCCGACGACGACCCTTCGCCTGACCGTGCGTCCCCGAACAACACTTCGCCGTGTGGCGTTCACGTGGCTCGTCTGCGTGCTCAGCAGGCGTGTCGGCCCGTGCCCTTTGCGCAATCGCCATCTCGGCGTCGCGTAACGTGGGCCCCCGACCCGTCTCTGCGCAACGCAACTGCCACGCCTCACCCCACGTGCAAATTGCGCCTCGCGCGCAACCTGATGCGCCGTCGCCTTGCGACGCGCCGTTGGTGCTGGAGGGTTCGGAAATGCTGCGCAGAATGTTCAAGTCAAAGATTCACCGTGCCACCGTCACGCAGGCCGACATCAACTACGAGGGCAGCGTCTCGATCGACCTCGACCTCATGGAACGGGCCGACATTCTCCCCTACGAAGAAGTCCATGTCTGGAACGTGACCAACGGGCAGCGCTTCATCACCTACGCCATCGAAGGCGATCGCGACAGCGGCACCATCTGCGTCAACGGTGCCGCCGCGCGCCTCGTCGCCCCGGGCGACCTCGTCATCATCGCCTCATTCGCCGAGATGGAAGAAGAGCGCGCCCGCAAACACGAGCCGATCAACGTCTTCGTCGACGGCAACAACCGCGTCAAAACGCTGCGCAAAGAAATCGCCGGCCCGCGCCTCGTCGCCTCGAACTGAGCGACGTCGCATGCGTCACCGCTTCGGCGGCTCAACGTGCGGCACCACCACCGCCCCCGGCGTGCTCAACGCCGCGGGCGATGCGGGTACAAGGTCGAGCGTGTAGTACGCGCGCACGATGCTTATCGGCGTGCGCCTCGAGACCCACCAGTGGTCGAGCTCTTTGTCGCTGTCGCCCTTGTTGCTCGAGCAATGCACCTTGCCAAAAATCGCGATGCCGTCATCCGCCGGGGCCGCCCCGCCTTCCACCTTCGGACGTATCCGCACCCACTCCTGATCGCCGTAACAGCTAAACCCTGTATCGTGCCTGTTTGAAAACGACTCGTGCAGCCGCTTGCGTTCGTTGATCCACACGATATGCCGGTTCAACTCCCACGGCCCCTTGCGGTAGCGATTCGTCGTGCCAATGTGCAGCGCCCGCACCCCCCCCTGATCGTGATGATCAACCAGCAGCACGTCGCAATCTTGCTGAATCACCGTCAGCCAGATTGCGACGTGCTGCTGGTTGATCATCACGATCAGGGG
>CAZXXB010000013.1:17662-19100 GCA_964644185.1 uncultured Myxococcota bacterium | reverse complement strand
CAGCCAGCGTTCGGCCTCGGTCTTCTGCCGCGCCCCCGGCTCAGGTAGCGGATCGCCCTTGCCCAGCTTCGGCGTCGTGTTCTCCCAAAACCCGTGAAAATCGGCACACCCCTCAGGCGGATGATGTCGCGGAGGTGCCGTGACCCGCACCTCGTTCGGGTCGGGTGCCTCACCGAGCTTCTTCAATGCCTCCTGCCGCGCCGCCTCTTCTTCTGTCAGCTTCGTCTCTTCCTCTTCCCCCGCCGACCTGCGAAGCACCATCTGCGTAAAAATCAGCCCCGCCAGCACAATCACGAGCGCCGTCACCTTCCAGCCGCTCGCCGCCGGCTTCACCGACTCGCCGTAGGCTTCAATCGTTCGTTTGCGCATCGCCATCGCGACTCAGTGGCCCGGCGTCGTCCGCGCCAGCAGTTGACGCAAGAGCCCGTACCGCAGCCCCCGGTCTGAAACGATAAACGCATCGCGCCCGAAATAACGCAGCGCCTCGGCGCATATCACCGCCCCCGTCAGCGCCACATCGGCACGTGGCGCCCCAAGCCCACGCACCCGCGCCTTCTCGGCCAACGTCAATGGAAGCCAATACGCCGCAATCTGCCGGTCAATCTCATCCAGCGTCAGCCGCGACCCATGCACCACCTTCGCATCATACGGCTCAAGCTCAAGCTCGACCGCCTTCAGCGACGTCAGCGTGCCCGAACAACCCACGAGCGGAAGCGTGCGCAGCCCCTCGGCGATCGACTCGGGCACCGCTGAAAGCACCTCGCGCACCGCATCGACGAGCGCCGCATAATCGCCTGCATTCACCGGGTCGCTAAACACGTGCCGCTCGGTCATGCGCACGCACCCAAGCGCGAGACTCACCTTGTCGAGCGACGAGACCGCCCCCGTTGCAGGGTCGAGCCGTCCCGCGATGAACTCGGTCGAACCACCACCCACGTCAATCGTCGCAAGGCGATGGTCGGGCGACGCGTTGGCGAAATCTCCGGTCGCGGCGGAAAAAATCAGCGCCGCCTCGTGGTCTCCGCTAATGACGTCGATGCAAAGCCCCACCTCATCGCGCGCGCGGGCCAAAAACACCTCGCGATTCGCCGCGTCGCGCACCGCTGCCGTCGCCGCCGCCACAACGTGACTCGCCCCATGCCGTTGCGCCTCTTCGAGATAGCGCCGCAACACCACGAGCGTGCGCTGCATCGACTCGTCGCTCAGCGCGCGCGACGCATCGACACCTCGCCCCAGCCGCGGCTGCTCGTAATACTCGGCAATCACCCGAAACCCGCTCGGTTCAACCTCATCGCGTGCCGCGACCGTCATCAGCACGCTGTTGGTGCCAATGTCGATGACCGCTACGGGTACCGCTGTGTCGTGAACGAGGTCTGTCACGTTACCCTCTCACAGGTGGCGCATTGCGCTCGCGCGCGTCTCGGTGCGAGAGTGCCCT
>CAZXXB010000013.1:17422-17647 GCA_964644185.1 uncultured Myxococcota bacterium | reverse complement strand
AGGCACGCGACGAAATGAGAGTGAGGCTCTTCGTGCAGTACGGTCAATCTGGCATGGGCATCGGCGCACCGCGACTCACACCGGTCGTCCGCAACCTCATCATCGCCAACGTGGCAATCTACCTCGTGCAACTCATCGGCGCGCGTGCACTCGCGCTCGATGTCACCGGATTTTGCGCACTCACGCCCGCCCTCGTCATTTCCGGATACATCTGGCAGCCGCTCA
>CAZXXB010000013.1:6811-17398 GCA_964644185.1 uncultured Myxococcota bacterium | reverse complement strand
CGCCCCGCACGACCCCGGTCACCTGCTCTTCAACATGCTCGGACTCTACTTTCTCGGCAGCGCCCTCGAACCGATCTGGGGCTCGCGCCGATTTTTGCGCATCTACCTCTACGCCGGCCTCTTCGGCGCGCTCTTCGTCATCTGCTTCGCCTTTCTGCTCGGGCGCGAAACACAGATCACCGTCGGTGCCTCTGGCGCATTGCTCGGCCTCACCGCCGCCTTCGGTCTGCTCGCCCCCAACCAGGTCATTTTAATGGGCTTCTTCGCGCCCGTGCGCGCCAAATACGTCGTCTTGATCGTGCTTGGCGTGACCCTGCTCTACGCCCTCGCCGACGCCGGCGGCGTGAGCTGGTCGGCCCACTTGGGCGGACTCTTCGGCGGCGCATTCATGGTGCGGCAATGGTGGCGCATCCCCCGCCTGCGCTACGACGCAAAGCTCGCATGGCGGGGGCTTGCTTCGATGTTTCCCCGACGCGCGACATCACCCACGACGGGCCCCGATCGCCTGCGCCAGCGTGCCGACGTCGAAGTCGTCCGCCGCGACGACGGCCTCTTCGAGCTGCGCCCCAAATCGGGCAAGGGTGGTCGTAGCGGGCGCGACCCCGACGAGACGGTGCACTAAACAAAGACGACTCACCAAACAAAAAAGCGCCCAGACAAAAAAGCCCGGCGCATGCGCACCGGGCTCTTCATTCTCTCAGTTTCGCACTGTCAGTTTCGCACTGTCAGATTCGTACTGTCAGTTGCGCAGCGCGACCCGCCTGCTTCGACGGGGCTTCGTGCGATTGCGATTAGCCGCGACGGCGGCGAATCGTGTAGAGCGCCGCAAGGCCAAACGCCACGCTCAGAAGTGACGTAGCCGTGCCGCTCGCGCTCGTGTCGCTCTTCACCGCGCCACCCGACGAGCTGCTGCTGTCGTCATCATCATCATCGTCGTCGGTCGAGTCATCGTCGTCGTCATCGTCATCATCATCATCGTCGTCGTCGTCGTCCGACGCCGAATCATCGTCATCATCGTCGCCGCCAGCCGCGTCGTCGTCGTCACCGCCGAAGTCGTCGTCGTTGCCGCCGAAGTCGTCGTCGTTGCCGCCGAAGTCGTCGTCGTTGCCACCGAAATCGTCGTCGTCGCCGATCACGTCGTCGTCGTCGCCAACCGCGTCGTCGTCGTCAGATGGCGCGTCGTCGCACGCTTCATCCCAGCAGTACTGGCGGCCACCCTGCTCCGGACAGCACTCGCCGCTGCGACCGTCATCGAGCGTGCACGAATCGCCGCTGCCCTTGCCCGAGCACTCGGCAAAGCCATCCCACGAGTCGTCGTCGTCGCCGAAATCGTCGTCGTCATCGCCGAAGTCGTCGTCATCGCCAATCACATCGGCGTGGGCGAAACCCGCCGGCACGGCGAACCCCACGAAGCCCATCAGCGCCAACGCGCGCACGAAACGCGACAACACATCGCCCGAAATCATCTCTTTGCGCATCTCATTCACCTTTCGCGGCACTGCCGCTGCATCCAGTAACCAGACTGCCCGGTAGCCAAAATACCCGGTAGCCAACTACCCGGTAGCCAAACTTCAGGTCGTCAAACTTCCGACAACCAACCGCTCCGGAGCCTGCCGCAACACAAAACACAGCGCGGCAAACGCAAGCAGCAACTGCATCTCAAACTACATCTCAACCGTGTGACGCATTTCGTAGCACCGGTATTCTACGTCCGCAAGCCAGCCCATCGCCCGCCGCGCCGCAACGACTACTCAACCTTGTCAAACGCCGGTGCAAACCCAGCCGCCCGCACCTCTTTTTCCGCCTCTTTGCGCGTGCGAAACTCAAGCCGACTGTCACCCGCGGGGTCGATTACCTTCACCACCTGCGCCCCCTGCATCACAAGTCGCGCCGGAACAAAAAAAAGCTCCCGCACACCCTGCGGGCTCAAGTCGCGCTCTACCTGAATCGTAATCGTCGCTGGCATCGGTGACCCCCTCATCTCAGTTCAGCATCGGTCTCGCGCGACGCGAAACACGCGGCAATCGTCGCCCCCACCATCCGCTCGACGGTGAAGACCCTCGCCAGTTCAACCGCGTACCGCCTCATCGCCGCCGCTTCCAACGTTGAAGCGGCGAGCCGACGCTCGACCGCGTGAACCATCTCGTCAATGCTACCACACACCGCCAACGCCGCGCGACGTTCCGGCGCAACTGACGCAGTTTCGAGTACCTCGCAAAGCCCCCAGCCCCCGCGCACCGTCGTCACAACCGGAGTCCCAGCCGCCAGCGCATGCAAATGCTTGATGCGAACCCCCGCCCCCTCTTCCGTCGGTGACACCAGCACCCGCACGCTCGCGTAAAACGCTGGCATCGCCCCCGCAAGCGGCGTCGGTACCACCGTCACCCCCGCCTCGCGCGTCAACGACTCACGCAACGCAGAATCAAGATGATGCCCCGTTACCGCCACCGTCACCAACGGCCTCTTCTCACGCAACCGCGGAAGCACCTCGCGCACGAGTCGCAGCGCCGCGTCGCGGTTCGGCGCGTGGGCGTAGTTCCCCGCAAACCCCACGTCAAATTGCGTCGCCCCGTCAAACGACGCCTCTTCGACGCCCGTCGGCGTGAACACGCACCGCACCGACGGAGGCGCCAGCCGCTGCAGTGCCTGTCGCTCAACCTCGGTCAACGCGATCACCGCGTCATACGCCGAGAGCCAGTGCCGCAATGCCACGTTCCACCGCGCCCACTGCCCAAATGCCCCTATCGCACCATGCAGCGAAGGTGCCGCCCCGCCCCTCTTCGCGCCCCCTCTCGCGCCGCTCGCCACCGCTTCCGAAACAACCCGCAGCGTCGGCAGCTCGTGCATCAACAGTACCCGCCGCCCCGCTCGCAACACCGCCCCGTAGCGCGCAAGCTCGGCGTGTTCGACAAGCGCCAGGTCATAGTTGTGCCGCCGTGTCATCGACATCAGCAGCTCGCGCATCACCCGACTCTCAAACGGCCCCGACCGCTCAGGCTCAAGCGCAAACGGCAATGCCCGAAACTCCGCCAGATGCGGAACCACCACGACCCGACGCAACCCCGCAAACACCCCGCGCGCCTTCGCCGCCTCGACCGATCGCGGGTCGCGCGCGAACGTCACAAGGTCTACATCGTGCGCTTTCGCGAGCCCATTCAGCAGCACCCGCGTCCGCTCGGCACCCCCACTTTCATCAGGCAACGGAGCAAACGGCGTCACCACCACCATCGCGGGGCGCGTTTTGGCCTCATTTTCGCCCCTGTTTGTCGCCGCGCCGTGCGATTTCTGCACTTCATCGGCGCGCCGAGGTTGCGAGAGCGCGGCCCAATTGGCATTCTTGCGGGAGTCCCGTAGCATGAAGGTCTCTGAGGCGTTCGTTTAATGACCCAGACCTACTCTAAGCCGCCCCGCGTTCACATGCCAATGGCGTGGGGTGATGAAGCCAGCCTCGCGTGCCCCGCTCGCGCGGGTCTCTCGTCGCCTTCTCTCGTGGCGTTGGCCGCGCTCACGTTGCTCAGCGTCGCGCTCACCACACCCGCCATCGCCGCACCGCCAGCCGACAAACCAGGCACGTCACAGGCTGCAAAGCCTGCCGCGAAAACCCCCGCGAAGCCTGCCGCGACGACATCACCATCCGGAAAAAAAGGACCCTCCGGAAAAAACGGCACAGCCGCCGATGATGACGCCGCAAGCCCGATGACCGCCGAACCGCTTCAGGTCGATGTCGCCCCCGATCTCGGCGGCGCCGATGTCACCGCCGAACTTGCTCTGCCCGAACGCCTCGCTGGCGACGAGTTCTACAAGCTCGACCCCGAGTTCCAGGCCTTTCAGCGACTCGCCACCCCCGACAACGCCCCCGGCGGCAAACCCTCAAAGCGGCTCATGGCCGCCTTCGAGCCGCTCGTCGCCGATCTGCGCGAACTCGCCCGCGCCGACGACCCCGACACCGCACAGGCCGCCAACTTTCGCCTGGGCGTCATCAACGACGCACTCGCCAATGCCATCGACCCCGCCGCCGACGATGAAACCGCGACCCCCCTCGCTCGCGGCTACGCAAAAGCCGCCCGCACCGCCTTCGCCCCGACCCCCGACCTCGCCCGTCGCCAGAGCCGCCCCACATACTGGTCGGCAAGCGCCTACGAGCGCCTCAGCTTCTTCCAATCCGACGTCTACCCGCGCACCGCCAACCCCTACTACACCGCGCAAACCGACCCCAACGCCCCCGACAAAATCAACGCACTCGCCCCGCTCTTGCGCCGCGCAGAGTGGATGCTCGCGTGGGAACAACTGGGCGCCATCCCGCAAGACCAGAAAAAAACCGCCGCCTTTCACTCTGCCGCGTGCGCCGTCTACACCGCATGGTACCAGCGCGCCCGCGCCGTCGGACACTGCATGAAGGCCCTCTCGCTACAACCCAGCTACGGCCCCGCCGCGCGCAACCTCGTCCGCCTCGGCTTCACATTCTACGACCTTCCCGTCATCGCATACGGACTCGAAGTGCTCGCCGACTCAAAGGTGCCACCCCACGAACTCGCCGCCGCACGTGGCGCATTGCTCGCCCTCATCGGACAACCCGAAAAAGCCCGCGACGAGCTGCAAAACGCCCTGCGCGAACACCCCGACAGCTACGAAGCGCTCTACGTGCTCACCCTCTTGCCGACGACGCCCGAAAACGAACGCCTCGCCGGTTGCCACGAGCTGGCGCGCAAGCTCGGCGAGACCGGGCTGCGCATCCACTTTTCACCGATTCAGGTCGAAGAGATTCTTGCCCTCTCGAGCGCCTTCAACGAACACATCAAGAGCCGGACCCGCGCCCCCTGAGCGCCGCTCCCTCACCCGCAAGCGCATAGAGTGCGCTCTCACACACCGAGTACGTCGCCGGCAAGAGCCCGGGCTGCTCGCCGTCGAGATCAACCAGCACCCGCTGGCCCGCCTCACGCGGACGAATCTCAACCGTGCGCGCCTTGTAAAACGTGATCCCTTCGACCGACCCGTGCGTGCCGCTATACAGTTTGCCGCCATGCCGCAAAAACGTCGGCAACCCCAAATCGCCAATCACCACCACATCGAGCAGACCGTCGTCGAGCATCGCGTCGGGGGCCATCTTCATCCCCCCGCCAAAAAACTTCCCATTCGCCGCCACCGCGAGCGTGATCGGCCCCACCTCGACCGGCTTGCCATCGAGCCACAATGACACCGGCTGATTCACGTACCGCAAAAACCCCCGCACCGTCGCAATGTAAAACGCCACCTTCGGCCCCATGAACCTCGGCGTCGACTCCATCTCGACCGCCACCTGACCCGACACCCCGCAGCTACCAATGTTGATGAAATACCGCCCCCGCGTGCCGCCCTCATGCGTCGTCAGCGTGATGTGCCCAGCATCGATCCGAACACGTCGCGCCCCTTTGAGCGCCTCTATCGCCGCCGCCGGATCAATCGGTATCGCAAGGCTCTTCGCAAGGTCGCAACCCGTACCGAGCGGAAGCACACCCAGCGTCGCCTCGTCGTTCAACGACGCACCGGTCGCATCAAAAAACCCGTTCACCACCTCGTTGTGCGTGCCGTCGCCACCCACCGACAAGATCAGCGTGTGCCCCGCACCAATCGCCCGCCGCGTCAGCTCGGTTGCATGACCCACGCGCTCGGTCACATGGTCAACGATGCGTGTGCCAAGTGCCGCTTCGGCTCGCTCGCGAAACACCTTCCAGCGATTCGCGGCGGTGCCACCGCCCGCACTCGGATTCACAATCGCCGCAACCTGCTCGTGGCGATAGCTCATTCGCTTCTCCCCGTTGGCGCCGTCGTTTCGCCCGCTCGCGCATCAAACCCCACGACGCCTGCATTGAGCACGTGCGCGGGGTCGAGTTGCATCGCGAGCCTTTTCAAAAGGGGCGCCATGCCCCCATACAGCATCGCTGCCGCGTCTTCTTCTCGCCTGGCCGCGGCGCACGTTACCAGCGCCGACATGCCGTGGCGAGCGTCGCCCGAAAGCTCAAGTCGCGTCGCCACCTCGCCCACATCGACATCTCGCGTCGGCGCATAGAGCGTCAGCCGCGCCCCCTCGGGGGTCACCCGCGTCACGTCGAGTCTTGCCCCCGCAAGCGACATCGCAATAAGCCGCGACGCCACCTCAATCAACGTCGGCCAGAACAGCGCGACCTGCACGAGCGGAACCACCCGTGCGCGACGCAGCGCCTCGCGCGCCGCCTCATCATCGGCAAGCGTCTCTGCAAGCATCGCGTCGGGCACCATGCGCGCCCGCGCCGCCGCAAACCGCGCCAGCACCTCTTGCGTCATCAGATCGACCCGATTGACCGAACCCGAAAACATCGCCGTCAGCCGCGCCTCACCGCCCACCTCGCCATCGAGCCGCAACTCATCAAACGCAATCCCCATCTGTGCAAGGCTCGCGAGCGCCGTCACCGCGCGTGCCACCCCGTCAAACCGCGCAACCCGCGTACGCTGCGTTGCGCTGCGCTTTACAAGGCGAATCGTCGCCCCCGTCAGCACCCCAAGCGTGTCGCCGCTGCCCAGCAACAAACGCTCGACCGCCGGACCAAACCCATGCGGCGGGGCAGGGCGGGTATGCACGTGCGAACCATCAACCAGCACCGCATCGACAGCCGCGACACACCCCGTCACGGGGGGCCCCCCGGCGCACATCGCCGCTTCACCCTCGACCACCAGCGTCTCGATCAACGCGCGCCCATCCGCGAGTGCACGTGGCACCATCAACCGATCTACCGGAAGCCCAGCCTCGACAAGCTCACGCTCAACATCACCCGCCGTCACAAGCCCCGTCACGTGCGCATAGCCCTCGGCGCGCGCAATCGTCACGCGCCGAACGAACCGCGACAAATCAAGCGCGACCCCGTCAACGAGACGCTCGCGCGGTACAAGCCCGTGCGCGAGATGCCACGTGTCATAGAGCGCAAGGTTGAGATGCGCCACGCGATGCAACACGCTCGCAAGCTCGGCATGGTCTTTCGGCTGCAACGCCAGCGACGGTGCGAGCGCGGCATCCGCAAGGCCGAGCACTTCCGCTACCGACTCACGTGACGTGATGCGCGCGACCCCCGAGAGAAAACGCAGCACGAGTGCCGCTCGCTCGCTCACGCCGTGTGCCTCATGCCCACCGTGCACGCGTGTCGCGCCGCTCATCGCACCCCCTCGCGTGTCGCTGCATCGTCGTTCACCACCTGCATCAGCGCATGACGTAGCGGATAAGTCGTCGCCAGCTCGTTCTCGGCAAACGCACCCCGTGCCCGCCCATACCCCGTGTGATGCGACGCGACCCCACCCGCCGCGATGCACGCGTTGAGCGCCGCGTTGATCATCCGATCATACCGGTCGGCGAGCCCAGCCCGATCAACCCCTGTAAACGCCGTGCGAAAACTCCACATCTTCGCGCGCCGTCGGCGCGCAGCCCACCACAAGCGCATGTTGCGCCGCCGCCGCCTGCACCGCGCGATATACCTCACCCGCGCACGACCACGGCGCGACCACGTCAATCTCTTCCAGCACGAGACCACTCGCCGTGGGCGCAGGGTCGGGGTGCACCGCCAGCTCGTCGAGCCAACGCGCATCGAGCACCTCGCCCACGTCTTCGGCCCCCGCCGCCACGCACCGCTCGATCGCCTCGCGCTGTGCCGCCGCCGCAAGCTCACTCGTCGCCCCCTCGAACGCCAGTAGCACCAGCGTCCGCGTCGGCGCGCGCTCGATCACCGGTTGCACCCACCTCGTCAACCGCGACGGCTCACGCAGCGCCACCGCCGCCACCTCGCGCGCGAGTGGACTCAACGCCGTAGCCGACGCCCGCAGCGTTGGCGTCACCGTCGCAAGCGCCGTCTCGACGATGCTTGTCGCAAGCTGCGTCGGGCTCGCCCTCACATCTGCGCTACCTGCCGCGTCACCCTCTGCCGCACCCACCACGACCGCCGGCCCCCGCAAAAGACCCATCCCCGCCTTGCGCAACCCCAGTCGCGACGCCACAAGCAGCGTGCTCATCGGGTCAAACACGCGCGTCACCGACGGCATCAACCCCTCATCAATCAACGTCCGCACCGCCAGAAGCGCAGTTTCAAGACTCGCAAACAAAAACGCCCGTGGACGCGTACCATGCCGCGCGTCACCCAGCGTCGGCTCAATCGCCAGCGTCGTCTTCGCGATCAACCCCGTCTGCCCCTCGGCCCCCGCCACAATCGCACCCGCCGACAACCCACACCCAAATCGCGGAGCAGCGGCCTGCCGCACCACCTCGCCGCCGGGCGTCACAAGCTCAAAACCCAGCAGCGCCTCATCGAGCTTACCCGCAAGGCTCGCCCGCCTGCCCCCGCCCCGCCGCGCCACGAGCCCGCCCAGCGTCGCGTCGCGCGGCATTGCACCACCCTGACCAAGCGTCGCCCCGTGCTCTCGCGCAAGCCCCTCAACCTCGGCATGGCGCGCACCACCTTCAGCCTCGACGGTGCGCGACGAAAGGTCGAACCCCGAGACGCGGTCAAGCCGTGTCGATCGCACCAGCAACGTCGGCCCACCCCGCGCATCATCGCGCAACGACGCCGCCCCCGTCGCATTCGACAGCCCGCCGCCCCACGTCACCTGCAAACCATACAACCGCGCCTCGCTCACGAGCGCCGCCACCTCGCCAACGTGCGACGGCTCAACCACCCCCGCCACCTCAGCCACCCCCTCGACCGCCCCGGCGTCGTCAACCCGCAACGCGTCAAGAAGCCAGCGCCCCCCACGCCGCTCATGGGCGAGTGGGGCACGACTGCCAGGCTGCATCGGCTCTTTGCGCGGGTCACTCATCGTCTGCTACCGTCTCACCCATCAACGTAGCGATGGAAGGGCATCGGGCGCAACAACCCACCCGCAACGCCCCCCCAAAAAAACGAGGAGTCAACCATGGCGGCAACATACGGCGAACAGACGCTCACTTCACGCGATGGCACGAGCCTCTTTTTGCGCACGTGGGCAGGCGACGCACCCGCGGGCGAGCTGCTCTTCGTCCTGCACGGCTACGGCGAGCACAGTGGACGCTACGACCACGTCGCGCGCCACTTCGCCGCATTGGGCTACAACGTCGCCGCCCTCGACCTGCGCGGACACGGCAAATCAGGCGGACAACGCGGCCACGTCAACGCCTTTTCCGAATGGCTCGATGACACCGACGCCGGCCTTTCCGCCGCACGCAAGACCTACTCGCAGGCCCGCAGCGTCACCGTCGTTGCCCACTCGATGGGCGGCCTCGTCGCCCTGCGCCACCTGCTCGAACGCCCCGGCGCCTTCAACCGCTACGTCGTCTCCGCGCCGTTTTTCGGCGTCGCGATGCCCGTCCCGGCATGGAAGTCTACACTCGGCAAACTCATGTCGCGCATCTACCCCGGCCTCTCGATGCCCAGTGGTATCCCCGCCGAGTTCGTCTCGCACGACCCCGAAATCGTCGCGAAGTACAACTCCGACGAACTCAACCATCACGTCGCCACCGCGCGATTTTACACTGAAGCGCTCGCGTCGGCGGCATGGGTCACCGACAACCTCGGCAAGCTCGCGACGCCGGGGCTCTGGCTCGTCGCGGGTGAAGACAACGTCTCTGACTCGCGCCTGATGAAAGCTGCCCACGCCCGCATCACCGCCTCAACGCCGCGCCTCATCGAGTACCCCGGCTTCTACCACGAGATGTTCAACGAGCCTCCAGCCGACCGCGCCCGCGTCTTCGCCGACGTACTCGCCTTCCTGAAATCCATGTAGTCCCGCGCGACGCAGCGTTGCGCTGAAGCATTGAAGAAATGTCGATGTGCGGTGCGCCTTCTGGTCACGGCGCGTGAGACGGGTTACGGTGACCGCGCCATGATCTGTTGCGCAACCACACGATTCGCCCCCCTCTTCGTCGCCTGCTGCGTCGCCCTCGCGGCACCCCTCGCCGCACTCGACGCCACCCCTGCGCTCGCGCAGTCACCCCCGGCCACCGCCGCCCCCGCCGCCAACAAGAAATTCTGGGTCGATTCGACCCGCAAACGCGACCCCAAACCCGCCGCCGAAGCCCACACGCTGCCCGCCTTCACCCGCCTCGCCACCGACCTCTCACCCTCCGTCGTCTCGATTCGTGTCGTCTCAAAAGACGACTCGGGCGGCCCCATGGGCGAGATGATTCGGCGCCACGGAGGCAAAGCTCCACCCCAACTCACGCGCGGCATCGGCTCCGGCTTCGTCATCAGCGAAGACGGCTACATCGTCACCAACAACCACGTCATCGAAAACGCCGAAAAGGTCGAAATCCGCTTTCTCTTCTCCGACCGCGTCTACCCCGCCACCGTCGTCGGACGCGACGCAAAAATCGACATCGGCCTGCTCAAAGTCACCGACGCCGAAAAGCTCAGGGGCAAATTGAAGCCGATGGTCCTCGGCGACTCCGACGCACTCGAAATCGCCGAATGGGTGCTCGCCATTGGCTCACCCCTCGGCCTCGAACACTCGGTCACCGTCGGCGTCGTCTCCGCAAAGGGACGCAAGAGCGTCAACAACCAGCTTCTCAACCCCGGCGACGTCGCCAACTTCTACCCCAACTTCATCCAGACCGACGCC
>CAZXXB010000013.1:5083-6778 GCA_964644185.1 uncultured Myxococcota bacterium | reverse complement strand
CTCATCAACGCCCACGGCGAAGTCATCGGCATCAACACCGCCGTTGCCACACCCAGCGCCGCGCAGGGCATCAGCTTCGCGATTCCCGTCAACATGCTCCGCACCGTCCTGCCTCAACTGCGCGACAAGGGACGCGTCTCGCGCGCCCGTCTCGGCGTCTTCATCCGCGCCCTCGATCAAGAGCAGGCCGACCAACTCAACCTCGACGAACCGCGCGGCGCGCTCGTCTCCGAAGTTGCAGCCAACGGCCCCGCCGCACGTGCCGGCATTCTCGTCGGCGACGTCATCACCCGCTTCGACGGGCGCCTCATTCGAGACTCCGCCGAACTACCCTGGATAGCCGCAAACGCCGGCATCGGGCGCGAAGTCGAAGTCGAACTTCTGCGCGAAGGCAAAACCGTCAAGACCCGCGTCACGCTCGACGAACTGCCCGAAGAAGGTGGCGGAGACATCGGCACTGACGCAGGCGAGGCCCCGCCTCAACAGGGCGACGTTGATACCCGCGCCATCGTCGGCCCCCTCAGCGAGTCGCGCCGCGCCGAGCTGCTGCTCGACCCCGATGACCCCGGCGTCGTCGTGCGCGAAATCACCGAAACAGGACCCGCCGCGACCGCCGGTCTCAAAGTCGGCGACGTGGTGGTCAAGGTCAACAACATCGCCGTAAAGAGTCCGGCCCACTTTGCCGGAATCATCGGAGCGGTCGACCCGGGTGCGGTGGTGAGCCTCTATGTGTTGCGCGACGGCACGTCGCTGTTTCTCGCGTTTCGCCGCAACTAGGCAGCGCGCAAACAGCTTGCGCTCGCGGTCGGGTTTTGCCCTGCCGCCACCGCGCTCGCCTGCGCTCTTGCCTGCACTCTTGCCTGCGCTCTCGTCGGCCCTCCTGCCGGCCCTCTTACTCGCGTTCGCCCCCGCCATCGCGTTCGCACAGACACAACCCGACACCCGCCCGTCCGCCGACCTTGCCCCCGCATTCGTTGCCCCCGCATTCGTTGGGCCACTACCCGCCCCTGCCGTCACCCGCGTCATCCTCTGCCCCAACGCCCGCTACCTCGTCAGCCAGAACACCACGCGGCTGCTCGCTGTCGAAGACCTCGTCGCCCGCGCCCCACTCATCCACTACGCCGCCGCACCCCGCACCGTGCTCGACACCGACGTGAGCTGCGTCAACGTCGCCGCCCTCACCCCCGAAACCTCAGGTGCGCGCGGCGGTGCCCGCATCGCCATCTACGACCTCCTCTCGGCCCGGCTCGTCAGCGAAGCCACCACCGTCTTCGCACCCGCCACCGTACGTTTCGTCGGCCCCCGCCTGCTCGCGCTCGAACGCCACAGCGACACCGGCGTGCGCGAACTGCTCGAACTGCGCGATGTCCCCTCGCTCGCCATCCGCAAACTCCCCGTGCTCGGCGGTGCGCCGCTGCAACTCGCCGCCGCCTCAATCGATGGACGCGACACAATCATCGCCGCCGGTGCCGACCTGCACGTCGTCGAGTGGCGCGACAACGAACCCCGCGTGCGCCACATCTTTGCTGGCATGGGAGCTTTTGCCTTCGCCGGATTCACACCCGATGGCCCCGCCTTCGTCGCCGCACGCTTCGTCCCCTCACCCGGCACCATCCAGTGGGCCCTCGAATCTGGTCGTCGCTTCACCGTCAACTCGTCACTCTCCATGGCCCGCGTCGCCACGGCCCGCATCGC
>CAZXXB010000013.1:4028-5064 GCA_964644185.1 uncultured Myxococcota bacterium | reverse complement strand
CCGTGTTCGACGCCGAACTCGCACAACGCACCGAGGGGCACGCTGTCTCGCGCGAGGTACGCGTGTGGCAAACCGCGACCGGCAACCTCGTCACCCGTGCCGCGTTTCGCGTCGCAAACGGCGACATCGCCCTCCTGCGGTTTTCTCCCCGCTCAACCACCGACGCACCACTGCTCTTCACCGCCGTCGCCGATGGCGCCTTCGTCGCCATCAACCTCGCCAGTGGCACCGTCTCGCCCACCCTCACCGTCAACGGAGCCGCGACCCGCGCGAGCGAAACCGTCACCCTCGCTGGCGCCCTGCAAGACATCACCGTCGTCGCCGCCTCGCGACTCGCAGCAAGCGCCCACGCCGACGGCAGCGTCGCCGTGTGGGATACCGCAACCGCGGCGGCATCACGCGTCTTGCGACCGTTTCGCACCCCCCTCATCGACGCCCGCTTCGTGCCCACGCTCGCCCCATGGGCCGTGCTCTCGCGCGACTCGTTCGCAGAAGCCGCCTCCACGCTCTCGATTCAGCAGGTAGTGCCGGCCCTCTTCGAAGTTCCAGTCCCCTCGATGCAGCGTTTTCTCGAAGGCCTCTCACTCGCCGGATTCACCCCCGCCCCGCCCAACACCCCCGGCCCCGCCTTCGTCTTTCGCGAGGCACCTGCCCGCGTCGAGCTTGCCCCCGCGCCCGGCCTCTTGCCGCAACCCACCGCCGTGACGTTGCCCGTGCCCGCCGGACTGCGCGCCGCCGCCGCCACCTGCACCACCACCCAACGTGGATACCTCTGGCTCGCCAATGGCTCACTCTACGACACAACAACCGGCGCTCAGATCGCGACGGGGCATGAGAGCCAGTTGCGCCTCACCGAAAGCGATGCCCGCGCGCCCGTCACGAGGCTCCATTGCAGCGCCGATGGCACCGTGCTTGCCGCCGTCGCGCCCGATGCCGTGCGCATCATCTCGCTCTCACGTGCTACGCCCCCCACCGTCGTTCGCCGCCCGGGCACCCACATCGTCGCCGCCGCCCACGCCAAGCAACAGCGACAAGG
>CAZXXB010000013.1:275-4018 GCA_964644185.1 uncultured Myxococcota bacterium | reverse complement strand
CCGCCGCCGCACTCGCGGGTGAGGCTGCAACGCTGCGACTCGTACTCGTCACATCGCGCGCAGAGGCGGTCGAGCCCCGCCGTCGTCTCACCCCGCCGGGAAACCCGCTCAACGCATGGCGTGTCGATCGCAAAGCGCGCCCCACCGCAACCGACTTGATTGTCATCGACCCAGAGACGGGCCGTGAGACCCCGCGCCCAACACTCGCACCCGGCCCATTCGTCACCGCCGTCGCGCCCGCCTCAGCCACATCGTCGCGCGTCGTACTGGGCCTCTCAGACGGCACCCTCGCCTTCGTCGATCTCGCGCAGCCATCACTCTTGCGCCGCTCGCAGTCGGTCCACGCGGGGCCCGTCACCGCCATCGCCGTCACCGACGACGGCACGGTGCTCGTCACTGGCGGACTCGACGCAACCGTCGCCGTATGGCGCTAAGCTCTTCAACCCCCAGCGCCGCCGAAAACCCCACGTACAGCACCCCACCCAACGCCATCTCGGCGCACAGCAGCGCAAGCGCACCAACAAACCCGAACCCGTTCGCAAGCTCGAGCAGTGATCGCTCGAACAGCAGCACCACCACGCCCATCGCTAGCGCGGCGACGGTCATCCGCAACACCGCCGACGCAAACGATGCGCCCGCCCCTCTCTCGCCCTCGCCGCCGGCACCCTGTGCAACCACCTGCACGGTACTCGTTGCGACACGCTGCTCGTCATCGTCTGCCGCGCGCCCGCGATGCGGCGCAAGCTCAGCAAGCCTCGCCCGTAGCAGCACCGCCAACACCACCGCCTGTAACCCCATCGACAGCGAGATACCCAGCGCAAGCCCCGGCGCGCCGAGATACATCATCAGCGGATACCCCGCCGCCGCGTTGAAAACGAACGACGCAAACGACGCCCGCACCACCACCCCCGGCGCCTTCAACCCATAAAACGCCTGTACAAGCACACGCGCCGCCCCCATCGCGACGATACCCAGCAGCGCCATATGCACGACCGCAACAAGTGCCTCGGCCTGCGTCGCATCAAAACTTCCGCGCTCAAAAAGCACCCGCACAATCGTCCGCGTCGCCCCCGCCATCCCTGTCGCCGCGGGCAGACAAATGAAAAGGCTCAACCGCGCCGCCCGTGCCACCTCGTCGCGCACACCATGCGCGTCACCCGCCGCCGCAAGCGCCGTAAAGCGCGGCAGCGACACCGTCGCGATGCTCACCGCAAACACCCCGAGCGGAACCTCGATCAACCGATCGCTCAGATAAAACAGCGAGATGCTCCCCGTCGGCAACATCGACGCATACGCCCGACTCACCATCGAGTTGAGGTAATAGACCATGATGCCCGCAAGGCCCGGCCCCATCAGTTGCAGCATCTCGCGATGTTCGGCCTTCCATTCAAACCGCGGAGCAAGCCGAAACCCCGCACGCGCGAGCCCAATGAGCAGCATCACAAACGCAAGCGCCGAGCCGACGCCCGCCCCTACCGCCGCCGATGCAATGCCCGGCGTCATGCTGCCCGCGAGCGTCGAAACCCCAACGATGATGCCAATGTTGAAGACAATCGGTTGCGCCGCCGCGAGGTTGAACCGTCCAAACGTTTGCAGCGCAGCCACCGCCACCGTCGAGAGCGCGATGAAATACAGAAAAGGCACGCACTCGCGCGTCAGCGTCACCGTCGTCGCCCGCAGTTCCGGCGAAAATCCCGGAGCGAACAGCGCCACGACCGGCTCTGCGAACACGGCAAACAGCGCGAGTGTCACACTCGCAAACACAAGGTAGAGCCCAAACGTCGATTGAAAGAGCTTCTTCGCCGCGTCGTCGCCATCGCGCGTACGTGTCGCCCCAAACACCGGCACCATCGACAGCGACAGCGCCCCTTCGGCGAGCACGCGACGCAACAGGTTGGGCAGCAAAAACGCGATGTTCCACGCGTCGAACTCGGCCCCGGCACCAAACCGCGCGGTCATCACCGCGTCGCGCACGAGACCAAACACCCGCGACAGCATCGTCAGCGCCGCGACGCCAAACACGCGCGACAAAAAGGTGCCCGGCTGCGCACCCCTCTCAGGCGCAGCCTGTCGCGCTTCGTTCAGCGCAGCCCACCCCAACGGCTACCAAGCGATTTCGCCTCTTCAAAGCCGTCGCAGTAAACGTAGTACGCAAGCCCGTCGCTCGAACCGAAGCACAGCTTCCACTGGTCGAACTCTGGACGAATCTCGGCCCACGCATCGCCGCGCGCCAGCGCTTTGAAACGGTCCATCATCTCGCTCGCAATCTTCGGCGACGAGAGGGTGATCATGTACGGGTCACTGTTGGCCATGAGAAACCTCACTCATGCACCGCGCGCCCGCCTCGCTCACTGCAAGGTCGCATAGGTCACGTGGCACGAACTCCGCGCGAGGGTATAGAGAAACCCCGCGTGCAGGGCAAGAACCCCCCGCTGACGACTCCTCCCACCCCGCCTCGCTTCTCATCGACCCCGACAGCGGCTTGCGTTTCGCCCCGTCGCGCGACATGGTGCCCCCCGCGAACGTCACTCAAACCACATACGGATCAGCCATGTACCCCATCACACTGCTCGCACACTCCTACCTGCGCTGGGTCGTCATCGGGCTCGCCATCTGGTCGTTCGTCCGCAACACGTCTGGACTCTCAAAAGGCGAGTGGACAAAAACCGACGACAGAATCTCGATCTACCTTCTCGCGGCGGTCGACCTGCAGCTTCTGCTGGGTCTCCTGCTCTACTTCGTGCTTTCGCCCGTCACCGCCGCCGCCTTTGCCGACATGAAGGGCGCAATGAAAACCGCCGCCGTGCGATTCTGGGCCGTTGAGCATTTGACGACGATGCTGCTTGCCGTTGCGGCGCTGCACATCGCGCGCTCGAAGTCGAAAAAAGCCGAGACCGGAGCCGCGCGCCACAAGATCATGGCGATCGGCGTCGGCTTCTTTCTCCTCTTCGTCTTTCTCGCCTACCCCTGGCCCTGGACAAGCTACGGCCGCCCCTGGATACGTTAAAGCAGCCTCGCCATCTCACGCGACGCCACGGCAGGCGCCGTGGCACGCCGCTTTGACGAACCTGATGATTTGCGTTGTCAGGCGGGCGCGATGAGCTGAAGGTCAAGTCCCTCGTAACGCGAGAAACCTTTATCAAACGTGACCAGCGACGCGCCTGATGCCATTGCGAACGCCGCAAGGTAGGTATCGGTATCGGCTTTCCGCCCCTGAGGCAGAGCCAGAGTCAGTGCGCGCCAAGTCTCATCGAGATTCGGCGGCTCGGCAACAAACGTGACCCGCGTGTCGGTAAGCAGCGTGTCCCAAAGCCGCCAGAAGTCGTCCGGGGTCAACACTTCAACCTGCATTGCGCTCCGGTTGGTCAGCACGCGCAGCGCACCCATCTGAACCACCCGGTTGACCTCGAATGTGTCCGTCGCGGTCCGTTGCCTGAACCATTTGTGCGCAAACCCGGCGTGCGGGTGGCGGTCGTGCATCAGCGCCACGACAAAGTTTACGTCGAGCGCAAACGTCACGGCGAACCCACAGGAAGACCAGCAAGCCTCGCCTGTCGCAGGTCTTCTTCTTCATCAAGTTCCCGCAATATATCGCTCGCGAGCCTCTTCATCGCGCCGGGGTTCTTCGACTTCACGAGCGGAAAGTCGAGCCGCACGGGCAACGGTTCACCTTCCGCCGCTTGCGACTGGACTTCGCCGCTTCGCGCCTCGTCTTCCGCCGCGCGCTCTTCGATCTCGTGCTC
>CAZXXB010000013.1:0-265 GCA_964644185.1 uncultured Myxococcota bacterium | reverse complement strand
GACGAACTCGGTGGTGCTCATTCCACGTGCGCGCGCCGCACGCTCGACACGTGACGCAAGGGTTGTATTGATGGCGACCTGTACGCTCATGAGACTTTTGTCGCAGACTTTCGCCGCGTGCTCAAGCAAGAAATCCCGTCGCCCGGTACGCCCAAGCCCTCACCCCATCATTGCCTGAGCAAACACACCCGAACCGACAAGCTGCCAGCCCCCGTCAATCGTAAACGTCGCCCCCGTCGCATACGCCGATGCCGGTGACGCAAGG
>CAZXXB010000012.1:26926-29218 GCA_964644185.1 uncultured Myxococcota bacterium | reverse complement strand
AAAAGCTCAACGACGCACTTGCCGAGCGGGCGAACCTTGCGAAATCGGCACAGGATGAATCGACGCGTGCCGCAGAGGCGTCGAAGGAAATTGCGCGTCTGCGTGACGAGTTGAACAAAGAGCGGGCGAGCCGCGCGCGCGCGATTGAAGAGGCGAAGGCGAATGTTCCGCTTGCTGGGGGTGTGACCGAGGCGCAGATTCGTGAGCCGCTCGAGCGTCGCATCAACGAGCTTGTGAGCCAGCTTGCGGCCGCATCTGACCGGGCCGAAAAGCTTGCGGCAGAGCGCAAGGCACTCGACAACAAGATGAAGACGGTGCTGCGCCTCAACGAAGCGTATCGCCGCGACAGCATGATGGCGAAGTTGCAAGCCGAGGCCTTTGAGGATGCCAACCTTGAGCTGCACGCGCAGCTGCTTGAAGAGACCCGGCGTGAACGTAAGTCGGCGCGTCGCCGCGCTGAGATTGAGGCCCGGCGTGCAGAGATTGCCGCGAATTCGGGTCACGATGCTGAAGATATGGCCGACGGAGATGCCGATGGTGATGGCGACGATGAAACCACCGAGGCTGCTCAGCTCGCCGATGGCGGCGCGGGCGAACTGAATGGAGCCGAAGACGCGGGTGACGAGTCAACCCGTACGGGTGAGCCTGGCGCTGAAGAGACGGGTGCGATTGCCGCGCTTGCGGCCAGCGAGCCGGCAGGTGAAGTGGGCGAAGAAGCACGTGCCTGAGGCGGGCGTTGCGCGTCGTGCTGCGACGAGGCGAGGCCGCTAGCCGGGGCGAGAGAGGTGGCGTCACATGGCTCAAGAACGTGGGGTCGCGGGTTTTCTCGACAGGCTGCGCGCGTCGCAGCCTGTTGCAGCGGGTGCCTCGGCGAGGGTCGCGTCGCGGGTTACTTCGCTTGTGCGTTCGGTGGCCGACACGGCGTTGCAGAGCGATCTCGACCGTCGCATTTCGTCGATGTCGGTCAAGCTCAACGCGTTTGGCAACGACCCGTTTGGGTTCGACCCGACATATCTGCGAACTGTGGTGCCGCCACTTGCGCTTGTGTACCGCAATTACTTTCGATGTGAGGCGACCGGGCTGGAGAATATTCCGGAAGGGCGCTGCCTCGTGGTCGCGAATCATGCGGGACAGGTACCGCTCGACGGTATCATGATTGGGCTTGCGATGTTTCTCGACCGTACTCCGCCACGGTTTCCGCGCGCGATGGTTGAGAAGTGGGTGCAAGAGTTGCCTGTGCTGTCGTGGTTTTTTCCACGCATGGGTCAGGTGACGGGCACACCTGAAAACTGTCGGCGGCTGCTCGAAAACGAAGAAGCGATTCTGGTGTTTCCAGAGGGGGTGCGGGGCATCATGAAGACGTACGACCGGCGGTATCAGCTTGCCGAGTTTGGTACGGGGTTCATGACGCTAGCGCTCGAGTACAAGACGCCGATTGTTCCCGTCGCTGTGGTGGGTTCGGAAGAGCAGTATCCGGCGGTGTTCAATTTCAAGGCGCTGGGTTCACTGCTCGGCTTGCCCGAGGGTTCGTTTCCCGTGACGCCGACGTTTCCGCTGTTGGGGCCGCTCGGTGCGTTGCCGCTGCCGGTGAAGTATCGCATCGAGTTTGGTGCGCCGTTGCGGTTTGATGCGCACGACCCTGATGATCCGGATGATTTGGAGCAGAAGGTTCGTTTTGTGCGTGGCACGATTCAGTCGATGCTTGACCGTGGCGTGCGGCAGCGCAAGCATATCTTTTTCTGAGCACCATCATGGCAACCAAAGCGAAGACAAATGCCGTGAAAGAGCCGACGAAGCGTGCGAGCGCGGCGAAGGCTGACAGCGAGAATGCGCCCTCGAAGCGTGCGCCAGCAAAGAAGACGCCCTTGAAGACTGCGTCTGCGAAGAAGGCGCCTTTGAAGACTGCGTCGGCGAAGACTGCATCGGCAAACTCGAAATCGGCGAAAGAGGCTGGCGCGAAGAAGATTCCTTCGAGCAAGGCGACCCCGAAGCATGCGGTGCGCACGCAGGTTAGCCGGGAAGAAGGGACCGCGCATGGTGCAGAGCGCCCGAAAACACGATCGGAGCTGGTGGCGGCGGAACTCGAGCGGCAATGGCACCCCGAGCGTGTGACCCCACCCGACGATGATGGGGCCGTGGTGATCACTGGCATCTGCGGTAACTTCGGTCGGCTACTGGCGTCGCACCTGCACAAGACCGAGCGGCTGATTGGTATCGACGAGCGCGACTTTCCCGGAATACCCAAAGACATCATTCATTATCGAATCGACTTGCGGCGAAAGAAGGCCGAGT
>CAZXXB010000012.1:24357-26868 GCA_964644185.1 uncultured Myxococcota bacterium | reverse complement strand
GTGAAGACGCGCGAGCATCATCACTACAACATCATTGGTACGACGAGGGTACTCGAGTGCGCGCGTCGGCATGAGATTCCGCGTGTGATCGTGCTGTCGTCGGCCAACATCTACGGGGCGCGGCCCGACAACGACACGTTTTTGACCGAAGAGGCGCCGCTTCTGGGTTCGCAGACCTACACTGAGATGACCGACATCGTTGAGGTCGACATGCTGGCGCAGAGCTATTTCTGGAAAGCGCCAGCGATGCGTCTGTTCATTTTGCGCCCCACGCACGTGGTGGGGCCGCGGCTGCGCTCGCCAGCAAGTCGCTACCTGCAGCTTGACGCGCCACCGACGCTGCTTGGCTATGACCCGATGGTGCAATTGCTGCATGAGCGTGATCTGATTGGTGCGTTTGAAGCGTGCCTCACGTCTGACGCGCGCGGGGTGTTTAATCTCGCGGGGCCTGACGAGGCTCCGTTGTCGAAGATACTGGCGTACCTGCGGCGCAGACCGTATCCCGTACCGGGACCCTTGTTGCGGGCGGCGCTAGAGAACATGTGGCAGCTTCGGATGACGACGTTTCCAGCGGCGGAGCTGCAATACATCAACTACGCCTGCATGGTAGATAGCAGCCTTGCGCAGCGCGAGCTTGGGTTTCACCCGCGCTACTCGCTTGAAGACACGTTGAGATCGGTCATGTGATGTGCGGCAGATTTTTCTGGGCTTCGCGACATTGCTGAGGGTTCGTGGGTGATTTCGCAGATACAGGGCGTGCTTGTCATCACGGCGATTTTCGTCGTGCTGGGGCTTTTCGAGGCGTATCGCCACCGGCGCAACCTCCGCAGCATTCGACTACGCATTCACGTCAACGGAACACGGGGTAAGTCGAGTGTGACACGCCTGATCGCGGCGGGGCTGCGCGAGGCGGGTGTGCGCACGTGCGCGAAAACAACCGGCACGCTCGCGCGTTTCATCATGCCCGACGGGCGCGAACTGCCTGTGTTTCGTCCATCGAAGGCGAACGTGCTCGAGCAACTGCGCATCGTGGCGGCGGCGGCTTCACAGCGGGCCGATGCACTCGTGATCGAGTGCATGGCGCTGCAGCCCGAGTACCAATGGCTGTGCGAAGACAAGTTTGTCCGCGCAACACACGGTGTGATTACCAATGTGCGTCCTGACCATCTCGATGTGATGGGGCCCGATGAGTATGGGGTGGCGACGGCGCTCGCTGGGATGACGCCGCAGAAGGGGACGCTCTACACGGCGACGCAACGACATGCCGACGTGTTGAAGTCGGCGGCGGATGATCGCGGCTCGAAGTTTGTGCTGGTGGGTGACGAAGCGCGGGCGCAGGTGAGCGAGGCCGACCTTGCGGGGTTCAGCTACCGCGAGCATCCAGACAACGTGGCGCTGGCGTTGCGCGTGCTCGAAGATGTGGGGGTGTCGCGCGAGGTGGCGCTGCGGGGCATGTGGCGCGCGAAGCCAGACCCCGGCGCAATGACCGAGCATCACCTCGATTTTTTTGGGCGGCGGCTGATTTTCGTGAATGCGTTTGCCGCGAACGACCCCGAATCGACCGAACAACTGTGGCGGATGATGATCGAGCGTCACCCCGAAGTGACGCGCCGTGTGGCGGTGTTCAATCTACGCGCCGACCGCGCCGATCGCTCGCGGCAACTGGGCGAGGCGTATGCGCGCTGGCCACAAGCCGACGATGCGGTGCTGATGGGTACGGGCACATACATCTTCGCGCGCTCGGCGGTTGAGAACGGATGCAACGGCGATTCGTTTGTGTTTGCTGAAGATGCCGATGTTGCCGAGATTTTTGAGCGCATCATTGAACTCGTCGATGGGCCGACGCTCGTGATGGGCATGGCCAACATCGGCGGTGCCGGTCTCGATTTGGTGAGGTTTGTTCGCAATCGTGAGATCATCGCGCCACGGCGCGAAAATCTCTCGATGCACTGAGGGTCACGATGGAACTTTTGCCGATCTCGATAGGCATCGGCCTCGCCGTCAGCCTGATTTTTTCCGAGACGTTTGGGCTTGCGGCGGGCGGCATGGTGGTGCCGGGCTACATCGCGCTGCGCCTTACCAATGTCGCCGATGTGGCGGTGACGCTTGGCGTGGGCCTTCTGACCTACCTCATCGTGCGATCGCTCTCGTCGTTCGTGATCGTTTTTGGGCGTCGGCGGACGGTGCTGATGATTCTCATCGGCTACGCACTTGGCATGGCGGTTCGGTGGGGTACGCGCGGCCTGCCGGCGTTTGGTGGCAACGATTTCGACGTCATCGGGTTCATTATTCCGGGTCTCATCGCGATCTGGTTCGACCGTCAGGGATTCGTTGAGACGACGTGCGCGCTGGTAACGGCGTCGGCGGTGGTGCGGCTCGCGCTCGTGCTGCTTGTCGGTATGGAGATGTAACGTGCGCAAGATCTACTGGCGCCCACAGCGCATCTCGCAGACCGAAATGGTGCTGATCGCGATTCTCGCGGCGGTGTCGGTGTTTGTGGTCGAGCGGTTT
>CAZXXB010000012.1:21534-24344 GCA_964644185.1 uncultured Myxococcota bacterium | reverse complement strand
AGAGCGGCAACCACACTACGAAGAGAAACGCGCGGCGGCGGGTCTCGCGCGCAAAGCGATGGATGTGATTCGCACCGAAAAGCTGCGGCTTCGCATACCGATTGACCCCGAGACCGACCCTGGTCAGACGGGGATGATTGGCCCGGTGATGTCGCCCGTTACGACCAACAGCGGGCACCTTCCGGCAAAGCAGACGTCGGTGAACCCGAACTTTGCCGCGGTGATCGTCGACATGTTGAAGCGAATCGACGCAAAGCCGGGTGACCTCGTCGCGGTGGGTATTACGGGGTCGATGCCGGCATTCAACGTGGCGGTCTACGCGGCGCTGCACACGCTCAAGCTGAAGCCAATCGTCATCGCGAGCGCGTCGGCGTCGCAGTTCGGGGCGAACGACCCCAACTTTTTGTGGCTCGATATGGAGCGCGTGCTGCGTGAAAAGCGGGTGTTTGAGTATGGTCCGGTGGCGGTGAGTCGCGGCGGCATCGAAGACCGCGCGCTGGGTCTGTCGAAAGAGGGTCGCCGGGTGCTCGATGAGGCGCTCGAGCGAACCGGCGCGACGATCATACGCCCGAAAGACTACGACGACAGCCTTGCGCAGCGGTGGGAGACGTACTCGGCGCAGGCTGGCGGTGCGCCGATTGTCGCCTATATCAACGTGGGTGGAGGCACGAGCTCGGTGGGTACGCGCGCGGGTAAATTGCTGTTCAAGCCCGGGCTCAATCGCAGCCCGCCGAAGGCGGCACTGGCGGTCGATTCGGTGATGACACGGTTTGCGCTTGAAGGTGTGCCGGTGATTCACCTCGTCGAGTCGATTCGCCTTGCAGAGCGGTACGGGTTGCCGATCGCGCCGACCGAGATGCCTGCGGTGGGGCAGGGCAGCGTGTTTACGAAGCTGAGTTACAACCGATACCTTGCGGCGGCCTTGCTTACCGCCATCGTATTTGCTCTGTTTGTTTTCGTGCGTACCGACTGGGGGTTCCGCATGATGCGGGGGGGCAAGGCGAAAGCCACGCCGGGGCAGCCGGAGCCGATGGTCTAGACGCTGCGACCGGGGCACGCGTTACACGCTCGTTACCTGCCTCGCGACGGAGACCCCGCCGCAGAAAGTGCGCCCATGCAGCTCGACCGCCGAATCGCTCTCTTTGTCACCCTCACCGGTGCGTTCGTTACCTGCCTCGTGGTGGGCGACATCATTGGCAACAAGCTCACGCAGGCGACGGTGTACGGCAAGGCGTACGTCATCTCGGCGGGGATGATTCCGTTTCCGGTCACGTTTTTGCGGACCGATCTTCTGCCCGAGTTTTACGGCAAGCAGGCGGCACGGTTCGTGACGCTCGTCGGGTTTGCGTGTGCGACGTTCACAATCGCCGTGTTGTCGGTGGCGGTGCAGCTTCCGTGGGCCGACCTCACGACTGGCGCCGACTGGCAGGGTGTGACGAAGGCGACGTTCGACAACGTGTTCGCGGGTTCGCAGCGGATACTGTTCGCGTCGCTCGTCGCGTACATGGTGGCGCAGTTCACCGATATCGCGGTGTTTCATGCGCTGAAGCGGTTGACGCGCAACAAGCTTCTGTGGGCGCGCGCCACGGGCTCGACGCTGATCTCGCAGTTGATTGATACCGGCATCGTGCAGATGATCGCGTGGGTGGGCCTGCTTCCGCTCGCAGAAATTTTCGGCATCGCGGTCAATTCGTACATCGTCAAGGTGGTGATCGCCGTGAGTTTGACGCCGCTGATTTACATCGGGCACGGGCTGCTCGAGCAGGTGATGGGCATTGAGCCTGTGGTTCTCGATGACGATGGCAACCCGATTGGGGCGCGATAACGGGTGGCAAAGGGCGATTCGGGGGTGAAAAACGTGATCTTCGTCACGCATTTATTGACGCTTCACCCGGAATCGGTAGAAACTCTTCGAGTTTTGAGATGATGGGATCAGTTGTGGGTCCGTTGCGTCGCGCGAAGCAGATTCCCTGCTTTGGGTGCGCCGGTTTCGTCTTGCCCGCAATATCCCGACTCTTGCCCGGAAGAAGCGCGTCATGCCCAAATTCGTATTGCCTGTACTGGCTCGTGGTCTCGTTTGTGCGGTGCTGGCCGCGACCCCATTGGCCGATGCCGTTGCGGCGCCGTTTGTTCCGCGCGTTGATGTCGACGGTGCCGAGCCGCTGTTCGACCCGGCGCTGAGTGAGGGCGAGTCGTTTGGAGAGCCAGCGTGGGAAGGTTTCGGCAGCGCCGGTGACGTTGCAGACCGCGCGACCGACGGCTCGCTGACGCCAGCCGATTGCAATCGGGTTTGGGATGATTATCCGGTGCGCGACAAAGAGACCGCCGCCGAACTCTCGGTGCTGGCGGGGTGGTGCTACCTCGCGCAGGGTAACGCGTCGCGGGCGTTCGGGTATGGCGAAGCGGCAGTCTATCTCAGCGGAACCCCGGCGCGCCGAGAAGAGGCGCACCTCATCATGGCGCGCGCGATGCTGCTCACGTGCGATTACAATCTTGCGCAGCATTTCGTCGACAAGGTGATGCGCGACGCGTCGTTTCGCAAAGGCGACAAGAGTGAAGAGGCGTTGGCGCGCGAGCGTGCGGCGATTCGTACGCAGGTCTCTGCGGGTTACATCAAGCGCGCCCTGCTCGAGGTAGGTGTGGCGCTGGTTGTCGGCGACGACGTGCTCGCTGATTCTCCAGACACCAAAGATGCGCGGGCGAAGTACAACGCCGAGTTGCGGCGTTTGAGTGCGGGTGAGGTGTCGCGTGACCGGCTGCGTAACCTCACCGCGATCGTGCCGAATTTTTGCCCGACGTTCACCGATGCA
>CAZXXB010000012.1:21279-21509 GCA_964644185.1 uncultured Myxococcota bacterium | reverse complement strand
CAAGAAGCAGGCCGCGGCCGATCTCGCCGCGCAGACGTTGACGTGTGAAGTGCCAAAGAGCGAGAGCGAACTGGCGTTTGAAGAAGAAGAAGTGAGCAACGTCTTTCGCGACTGGATTGAAGCGATCACGCCGTCGTGCGCGCGGTTCGAAAGCAACGAGGTCGTCCTCAGTTCGCGGGGCATCGGGGAACTGCTCGCGAAGTATCCGAAGTTTGCGAACATCGCGACGA
>CAZXXB010000012.1:21021-21256 GCA_964644185.1 uncultured Myxococcota bacterium | reverse complement strand
CGCTACGTGGTGAAGATTCCGCGACTGCACGGATTTTTGAAGCGCGATGACAGCCGCACGCTGGCGTTCGAGTTTGTGTCTGAGCGCGACATCGCGAAGGCGTTTCAAGAGCAGCTCGACGGGTACGGAAGGCTGCTGATTGCCGAGGTTCCCGACCGTCGGGTGGGTGTGTTTACCGAGCTCGCAAGCCTCGAGTGCCGCTACACGTACATTCTTGCGAGCCAGTACGACGAGG
>CAZXXB010000012.1:14990-20970 GCA_964644185.1 uncultured Myxococcota bacterium | reverse complement strand
CGACCGACCTTGCGCAGAAGCACGGTGGAGATTCTCCGGCGTTTTTGCTCGAAGCTGGCGTGATGGCGAAGATCAACGAAGACCTGGGGCGCTCGTGCGAGATTTTTAACAACCTCGTGAAGCGGTTTCCGGGTTCGCAAGAGGCGCTCGACGCCGAGATGTACCTTGCAACGTCGTGCCTGCGCTTTTCGCAGGCGGGTGCAGTTGCCGGAAAGAAAGAGAAGGCGGGCAAGCAGAAGCATCCAGTCATCGACATTGACCTCAATCTCGCGATGTCGCTGCTGCAACAGGCCGAGCGTCAGGCGACCGACATCAAGAAGGCGATGGCAATCTACTCTCAGGCGATGATCTACAAGGCTCGCGGAGATTTCGTCGCGACGGGCAAGCTGCTTCTGGGTGTCATCGATTACTTCATCAGCAAGGGTGCGGGGCCGGTTCAAAACGATTGGCGCACCGAGACGATTGAAGAGTACCTCTACGTCTGCACGCAAGACCTGTCGTGCGACTTTGAAAAACTCGTGAAACTGCAAAGCCAGCTTTCGAAAGAGTCGCTCGCGTTTGAAGTGGCGCGCGGCACGGTCGAAGAGGTGAGCAAGTTCGAGTACGCCAACTGCGAGGCGCGGCTTGCCGAGACGAACCGCATTCTCCAGCCCGCGTTGCGGCTCGCGACCTCAGATGCAGACAGGGCGCTGATTCGCATCATGATGGCGATTGAGGCGATGCGGTGCGAGTTTTCGGCGACGACGCGGCGCGAGTTTGCAAGCGCGGTCGGGGTATGGCGCAAGGCCGCCGAGGGCCGCGAGAAGAACAGCGCATTTCAGGATCGCGTGATTCCGTTGGCGCGGGCACAGATTCTCGATCTGGCGCGCGAGCAGATTTCGAAGGCCTGGTACGCCGACCGTTTCCAGTTCATGGGCGCACCACAGCGCGGGCCGAAACCTTATGTGCCTGCGTCAGGTCACCTCGAGTTTGCCGACATGCTCGCCGACGCGTTTGATGCCGTGGGCTCACCCGCGAATGCGCTTCGCACGGGGCTCTGTTACACACGACTCTACTCGTATCACGCCAACGGATTCTCGGCGGCGGAAGAGAAGCTGAAGAAAGCGAAGAAGCCCTTTGATGTGCGCGGCGTTGAGGCCTACTGGGCGCGTGCCTTCGAGCCGTTCGATGCGTTCACTGAGCGATACGCCGACCGCGAGTTCGAATTCGCTGAGTGGGACTTCAAGGGCGACATTCTGATCGAAACGCGCAACGCGCAAGAGACGTGGTACGAACGCTTCGGCATCAGCGACGAGTCGGCGCAAAAGGAAGAGTTGGCGCGCCTCGAAACGTTCCTGCGAGGGGCGATTGAGTCGGGCAAGCTGCCCGAAAGTGATGAGCCGCGTTACATCGCCAACCTCGTTAACGTGCTGCTGGTGCAGTTTGGCAGCGCCCATACCGGTGGGGGGGCCGCGGTTGAGTCGGCCAAGTCGGTGAAGGCCGATGACAAAGCAGCGAAGGACGGCAAGGCGGGCAAAGACGGCAAGGCTGCAAGCAGCAACGGCATCGACGAGACGAAGCTGCAAGAGGCTCGCAACATGCTGAACCGGTTGCGCCGTCGCTACCCCAACGCCAAAGAGGTTGTTGCGGCCAACGAGATGGTGATGAGCGCGGTCGCAGGGCTTCCACAAGGCGACTGCCACGACATTCAATCGTGCAGCGAGCAGGCGGCCCGGCTCACGAAGCTGTTGAAGCAGGGCGGCAACTGCGCGGTGCGCGTGCGCACGCAAAGTGCCATCGCCGACTATTACGAGCGGGCTTACCTCTACACCGAGGCCGAGGCGGGTTGGCGCAGCACCTGCAAGTTGCTCGAAGACGAGTGTCCGGCGAAGAAATTGAGCAGCGAACCCGACGACTGGGATAACGCGCTCTACGCGTGCAAGATGGGCGTCTCGCGCAACGCGGTTTTCCAGGGCTCGTACGACCGCTCGATCACTGCCGTGAGCGAAGTGCTTCCGCTTTGCTTCAAAAAAGAGAGCGCCGAGACTTGCCTTGAAATGATCTCGCGCGGGTATGCGGCGCAGGGCGACTACGACTCGGCCATCGACACGCTGCAACGCGCGTTGATCTCGCCCACCAACAAGTTCAATGACGACTTCAGCTACACCTCGGCACGGTACGCGGCGCGCTTCTGCGAGGCGTCGGGTAATGCGTCGTGCCTGCCGAAGGCGCAGTGGCTTGCCGACAAGGCCGCCAGCACTGCCGCGAAGAAAGAGGGTGGAAAGCGTAAAGAGGTGCGCACGACGCTGCGCGAGACCCAGTGGACACTTGGCCTTGCGTACTGGAAGGCGAGCCAGCCCAAGCCCGCCTACAACGTCTGGAAGGCGTGCGCCGGTGGCGACACCCCGACACCGAAGAAAGAATACGAAGACTACTTTCAGGTGCTGTGCATGAGCCGCAACGCACTCATCCGCAGTCTCGCAAAGTCAGAAATCGACCTCGCCGGAATCGTCGATTTCGAGCACGTCGCGCGCAATGAGAAGCAGTTTCTCACGCTTGAGCGCGAGACCGCGCGCCAGTCGGGCGAGATCGTCAACTCGCTGCTCGTGATGAAAAAGGGCGATCCCCTGATCGCGATTGGTGACGCGTGGTATCGCGCCTACCTCGCGCTCGCAAAGGCACTCGAACGAATTGCCCCAGAGGCAGAGGCGATCATTGAGAGCGCCTACTCTCGCGCCGACACGTACCGTGAGTTTGGCAGCACGACGTACGTGAAATTTCTCTTCGGCGGTGACGGAGAAGTCGAGCTTCCGCCGTTTGACGTGAACCGCAAAATCGTTGTGCTTCCGTCGCGTCAGTTCGACCCGCGTCGGTTCGCCAAGTACGGCGGTGATCTCGACGAGGGGTTGCCGGCACCTGTTGGGCGCGCGGTGCTCGAAGCGCTCGAGCAGCGCCGTTACGACGCGGTAAATTATCTCGTCGGTGACTGGTGCGCGCAGACGGGCGTGCACCCGGTGTTGCCAGAGATTGCAGCGTCGGCGTGCAATGCGCTGGGGCTGACATTCGCGTTGCGCGGACAGTTTTCTCCGGCGATTCTCTACTTCAACGAGGCCGAGGCGCTTTCTCCGCGTTCGCCCGGGGCGCTGAACAACGCGCTGTTGGCGAAATCGTTCGGGGCTGTCGCCGCGGCAAATGGTCACTGCGAGCGGTACAGGGCCGCCGTAGGTGAAGACCCGCGCGCCGCGTTGTGCATGGCCGAGAGCGACGATGTCGCCGAGGTTGAGGCGGTCATCAATCAGTGCGCGGCAAAGACCAATCAGTGCGTCGATGGGCCGTGGAGCCAATGGAGCGCGCGCCTTGCTGAGATTCCGGCGCAGATCTCGTCGCTCTACGGCAGCATGCGCGAGATCGACTACCTGCTCTCACGTGAGTGATCGGCGGTGAGCCGCGGGGTCGCCGCGCGATAGGCGAGCCGTCGCGCATCAAGGCGAACCATGATGGCCTGACGTTGTGTCTCGGTGAGACCGCGCCAGGCCATGATTTCGTCTACGGTGCGGTAGCAACCGATGCAGAGGTTTCCATCAAGGGTGCAGATGCGGATGCAGGGGGTCGAGATGGTGTTGGTTGCGTCTGCGCTCACGGTCAAATCCGACTAGTGATGGTTGGTGGTTGAAGTGTCTTCTACGCCAGAACGTGTTTCGGCGACAGGGCGTTTTTGCATCGCATCACGCTCAAACGCGCGATTGACTGCCCAGCCGAGGTAGCGGCGCGTGTAGTGCCCCCAGCGTTTGCCGCTTTCTTCTTCGAGTAGCCCGGCGAGCTCATCAAAATCCGTGCTTGACCAGAAGGCCGTGAGCAAGCCTTGTGTGATGTCGGCCTTCGTGCCGTCGATGAAGATCGCTTCGACCGCGAGCTTGCGTCTACCATCTGCTGACCGGGCGGCGAACTTCGCGATGAACGCGGGGTCAAGCGTGAAGAGCAGAAGCGCGACGGTGAGTTGGTCGGCCTCGACGGCAAAGCGGTAACGCGCTTTTGCGCCAAGCGCGGTTGCGAGCAACACAAGCGGAACGACAGCAACGCCGCCGAGCCCGATGGCGACTCCGACGAGCGGGCCGAGTGCTTCGCTTGCAGGGGCAGATAGCTGCTGCATGACGCGACCGCCAAAGCGAGCGGCGACAAAGGCGGCGAGCCCGAGATAGCCGACGCCGATGCCGCCTAGCACAAGCGCCGCCAGCGGAGGCAGTGCGTGCGTCTCGACGAGCAGCGATTGCTCACTGCGATCAATGTGAAACCGCGACGCCAAAGCTTTCTTTTACCTGTGGCAGAAGGCGCGCGCGGCCGCGGGCGCAGTCACGAATGCTTTCGAGTGTGATGGCGAGGTTGCGCTCGCTACCCGCCGGGCGGTGCTTGGCGTCGGCAAAGAATGCTTCGACCGCTGCCGCGTCTGCGTCGCTGCAAAATGCGGCACCCGTGTACGGCAAGCTGGGTGCCGACTTCTCGCCAATTTTTGCGACGACGCGGTCATAGTTTTTTGTCATCCACGACCAGAGCACCTTACGCCCCTCGACGTGGCCCATCGCTCCGCGTGCGACGGACCAGAAGTCTTGCGAGCGAATCTCGTCGGTGAGGGTGAGGTCGAGGGCGCGTTGAAGCAACGTCGTGTCGCGCGCCCTGCCGAGTGAGCTTGTCAACACGGCGCGCAGCATGGGCGAGCTGGCTTTGGCGATGGCCGCGCGTAACTGGTTCCAGACCTTTTCGTTGGCCCACATCGCCGCGACCGGAAGGTACATCTGCGCGACTTCGGGCGAGACGCTGCTGGGGTCGTTGAGGTATTTTTCGGTGACGACGAACGCCTCTTTGCGGACGCCGGGGTCTTCGCCAGCGTCGGCGAGCACATTGACGAGCATCGGGCGTAAGAGTCGGTTTGCAACGGGTTCGCCATCGCGCGGGGCGGGGCCGATGCGGGCCAGGTGGGGGATGAACGCCTTGCGAACTTTCGCGGCGAAGTGCTTGTGGGCCGCTTCATCGCCTTCAACGACGCGATGCAGCCGCTGGTAGGCCGATTCAAGGGCCTCAATGGCGAGGCGGTGTTGCTCGGGCGCGAGTCGGTCGAGGGCTGCGATGTAGTCGCGTGCCTCGATCTTGTCGGCGTCGAGAAGCGCCGCGAGTCGGTGCGGCAGCGCGATGCGCTCGCGCAGCGGAAGTCCTTTGCGGTCGCCTGTCGTGAGCTTTGCCAATCCATCGCCCGCGAGTGCCCAGCGATAGTAGCCGTGCTCATCGGCGTTGGGGTGCAGCCACGTGGGGCATCCGGGTTTGGTGAGGGTGACCGTGGTCTCGGGTTCGCTGATGACGAAGCAGTCGAGGTTGTTGGCGCCGCCGCCCGGGTAACTGACGAGGTAACGCACGCACATGGGTATCGACCACGTGGTGCTGCTTACGGTTGCGCCTGAGCCGGCGACGCGAAACCGCTCTTGTTTGACCTTGAGTGTCGCGTTGCTGGTGCCGTTGCAGGTGACTTCTGCCGTCACGAGCGGAACGCCGGGTTGGTCGATGAAGCTGGTCGCGACTTTGGTGACGGGTTTACCGCTCGCGGCGTCGAGGGCATCGAGCAGGTCTTTGCTCGTTGCGTTGCCGCCTTTTCTTGCGGCGAGGTAACTGCGAATGCCGGTGCGGAACACGTCACGGGTCAGCCACGACTCGAGCATGGCGATAATCGCGGCTCCCTTTGTGTACGTGATGCCGTCGAACGCGTTGTAGACGTCTCCGCCATCTTTGATGGGTTGCCGCACTGCGCGCGCTTCGGCTTTGGCGTCGAGCGACATGACACCGAGTGTTTCACTGAGCGCTTCGAGGTCGGCTTCGAGATCTGGCGAGACGGTCTCGACGGTGCGGTTTTCCATCCAGGTCGCGAACGCTTCGTTGAGCCACAGGTCGTCCCACCAGGTCATGGTGACGAGGTTGCCGAACCACATGTGGGCCAACTCGTGGGCGGTGACAGCCT
>CAZXXB010000012.1:10699-14922 GCA_964644185.1 uncultured Myxococcota bacterium | reverse complement strand
CGGAACGTGATGAGTCCGACGTTTTCCATCGCACCCGACGAGAAGTTGGGCACGGCGACCAGATCGATTTTGGCGTAGGGGAAAGGCATGCCGAAGTAGTCGACGAGAGCCTTGACGTGGGCCGGTGTCTTTTCAAGCGCGAACTGAGCGAGCTTGCCTTTGCCCTTGACCGTGACGACGCGCAACGGGACCCCCGCGGCGCCACCTTTGGCCTCGACGATGTCGAAGGCTCCGACGGCGAACGCGACAAGATAGGTGGGCAGGGCAGGGGTTGTCGCGAATGAGTAGCGTGTGCGCGCGCCCTCAAGCGGCTGGCGTGACATTTCGGGCATGTTTGAGAGCGCGACGTTGTCGGCGGTGGTGGTGATGCTCGTGGTGAATGGAACCTTGAAGCGCGGCTCATCGAAACACGGGAACGCTTCACGCGCTTCGAGCGGTTCAAACTGGGTGTAGGCATAGAAGCGGTCGCCTTCTTTGACGCGGTAAAGTCCCGTCGGCACTTCGTCGAGTGGGCCGTTGTAGGTGAGCGTGAGGGTCGCGTCGCCCTTTGCGAGCGCGGCGTCGGCATGTAGCGCGAGTCCGCCATTGGTGCCGACTTCGACTTTCAGTGGGGTGGCAGGTTGCCCGGCGTACGCAACGGTGGCGCGCGTGACGTTGAGCTTTTCTGCGTGAAGGCGAATCGTTGCTGTTGGCTCGTGTATGCGCACGCTGACGTTGACCGTGCCGGTGAAGGTGTCGCGCGACGGGTCGATGAAGAGGTCGAGCGTGTACGCCTGCGGAATCACTGCGTCGGTCAGGCGTTCGTTGCCGTTGATTGCTGGGGGCTTTTGCGCGGCGGCGACCTCTTCGGCGTGGGCATCTTGTGGTGAGCGCGTCAGCACGACCGCGGTAAGGCAGGCGATTGCGGTGATGACGAGGGTTGCGCGCGTGGGGCTAAGTCGGACATGCATCGCTGGGTCTTTCTTGCAGGTTGACGGGGGCGTACCGACGCCGAGGGGGGCAACGCAGTGCCGCGCCGAAAGACGCGGCGTGTGTCACCGATTTCACTCGCGCAGGGTTGCACGTGGCGGGCTTCGGCGCTAGTGTCTCACCGGTGAATGAATTGTCATTCACTTTGCCGCAGGCTGCCTTTGAACCCCCGGGTGATGCGTTGCGCGTCACGCGACGAGATGGGTTGTTGGCGCGCCGCGGTGACGTTCGTTTTCTTCGCTACGTCTTCGCTTTATCCGCCTCGGGAGGAAATCAGATGGCGACTCGCATTGAACGCGTCGGAGTGATTGGCGCAGGTGTCATGGGCAGCGGCATCGCAGCCCATCTCGCCAACTGCGGAATCAAAGTACTCATGCTCGACATCGTGCCGCCGAAGCTGAGCGAGGCCGACAAGGGCGACAAGGCGAAACGCGACAGCATCGCGGCGGGTGGGCTCGCCAAAGCGGTCACCGCGAAGCCGGCGGCGTTTTACCACAAGTCGCTCGCGCGCCTCGTCGAGACGGGCAACCTCGAAGACGACTTCGAGAAGCTCGCCTCGTGCCAGTGGATCGTCGAGGTCGTGCCCGAGCGGCTCGACATCAAGCGTCCACTTTTGGCGCGGCTGGAAAAACTCACGGCGGGCAAAGACATTCTCGTCACGTCGAACACGTCGGGCCTCAAGATTCTCGACATGACGCACGGACTCGGCGCCGAGTTTCGCAAGCGCTTCTTCGTGACGCACTTCTTCAACCCCGTGCGCTACATGAAGCTTCTCGAGCTCGTGGCGAGCCCTGACACCGACCGCGCCCTTTACGACCACTTCGCGGCATGGGCCGAGAAGACGCTCGGCAAGGGCATCGTGCACGGCAAAGATACGCCCAACTTCGTCGCCAACCGCATCGGCGTTTACGCGCTGATGAAGTCGGTGCAGGTGATGGAAGAACTCGACTTGGCGTTCGATGCGGTCGACAAGATCGCGGGCCCCGCGATGGGTCGCCCAAAATCGGCGGCATTCAAGACCGCCGACCTCGTTGGTCTCGACACTTTCGCTCACGTCACCGACAACTGCTACGAGACGCTCGTCAACGACGAAGAGCGCGACGTGTTCAAGCGTCCGGCGTGGCTCGGTGCGATGCTCGAAAAGGGCCTTCTGGGCAACAAGACCAAAGCGGGCTTCTACAAGAAAGAGGGCAAAGAGAGCCTCGTTTTCGACCGCAAGACACTCGCCTACGGCGCGAAGACCGACTTCAAAGCTGAGTCGCTGTCGAAGGCGAAAAACGAAGACGACCTCGCAAAACGTCTGCGCGTCGTGCTCAACGCCGACGATACCGCAGGCAAGTTTGCGTGGGCGGTGACGAGCGCGTCGCTCATCTACTCGGCCAATCGCCTCGGCGAAATCGCCGATGACGTGTTCAACATCGACAACGGCATGAAGTGGGGCTTCAACTGGGATATGGGGCCGTTCGAGACGTGGGATGCGCTCGGGTTCCGCGAGACGTGCACGCGCATGGTCAAAGAGGGCAAGAAGCTGCCCGCCCCGGTTCAGCACATGATCGAGACCGGCGTCGAGAGCTTCTACAAGCGCGAGAACGGCGTGCTCTACTTCTTCGACGCCGTCGGCACGAAGAAGTACGTCAAGGCGCCGATCAGCGACGCCATCGTCGAGCTGAAGGCGCTCAAGAGCCGCACCGAAAACAAGGTCGTGCAGAAGAACGGTAGCGCGACGTTCTGGGATATCGGCGACGGCGTCGGCCTCATCGAGTTTCACACCAAGATGAACTCGATTGACGCCGATATCGGCATCATGATCAACGACGCGCTCAACTACGTCGAAGAGCACGACTGGCAGGGCCTCGTAATCGGCAACGAAGGTAGCGAGGCGTTCTGCGCCGGCGCGAACCTGATGCTGCTCTACATGCACGCGCAGCAGCAGAACTGGGCCGAGATCGAGACGATGGTGCGCGAGTTTCAGAACGTGCTTCAGCGCGTGAAATACTCGCCGAAGCCGGTTGTCGCCGCACCGCACGGACTCACGCTGGGTGGTGGTTGCGAGATCACGATGGCGGCGAACAAGGTACGCGCCGCTGCCGAAACCTACATCGGCCTCGTCGAGGTTGGCGTGGGCCTGATTCCGGGTGGTGGCGGTCACAAAGAGCTGCTGGCGCGCTGCCTTGAGCACCGCATCGAAGGCGTCGAACTCGACATTTTCCCGTTTATCCGCAAGGCGTTCGAGCAAATCGCAACGGCAAAGGTTGCGACGAGTGCGGTCGAGGCGAAGGCGTACAACTTCTTGCGTGAGAGCGATGGCATCTCGGTCAACAAGGCGCAGCTCATCGGCGATGCGAAGCGCACGGTGCTGGCGATGAACCTTGAAGGGTTCGCCCCGCCGCCCGAAAACGTCTTCTATCTGCCTGGGCGGAGCGTGGCCGCCAACTTTGGTGTCGCGCTGTGGAGCTTCGGGCAGACCAACTACGCGAGCGAGCACGACATCAAGATCGGTAAGAAGGTCGCTCACGTGCTCACGGGCGGAGATACTCACATTTCGAAGCCGCTCACCGAGCAGCACCTGCTCGACCTCGAGCGTGAGGCGTTTCTCTCGCTCTGCGGCGAAGAGAAGAGCCAGGCGCGCATGGCGAGCATTCTCATGAGCGGCAAGCCGCTGCGTAACTAACCCGAACCCCCAACGACGACACACACGACGCAGAGACACTCTCTCGAACGTCTGAAAGACTCAGGAGAACGGTTATGACCAAGGCAGTTATCGTTTCCGCCGTTCGCACCGCCGTAGGCCGCGCCAAAAAAGGCGGGCTCAAAGACACGCTACCCGACGCGCTCGGCGCCCTCGTGGTGCGTGAAGCGGTTGCGCGCGTGAAGGGGCTCGATCCCGAAGGCATCGACGATGCGGTCATCGGCTGCGCGATGCCCGAAGGCGAACAGGGCCTCAACTTCGCTCGCATCATTGGCCTTCGCGCCGGTCTGCCGCAGACGACCAGCGGCGTGACCATCAATCGCTTCTGCTCGAGCGGGCTGCAGTCGGTGGCGATGGCCGCCGATCGCATCATCGCGGGGCAGGCCGACATCATCGTCGCCGGTGGCGTTGAGTCGATGACGTGCGTGCCGATGAGCGGTTTTCATTTTCAGGCGAACCCCGACATCGTCGCTGAGAGCCCGGCGATTTACGTCGGCATGGGCATCACCGCTGAAAACGTGGCAAAGCGCTTCGGCATCACCCGCGAGCAGCAAGACAAGTTCGC
>CAZXXB010000012.1:4849-10613 GCA_964644185.1 uncultured Myxococcota bacterium | reverse complement strand
GCCTCTGGGAGGAGATCACCTTCGATCGTGAAGAGATGCCGCGTCGCGAAACCACCGTCGAGACGCTCGCAAAGCTTCGTCCGGCGTTTGACCCGAAGGGCACCGTCACGGCGGGCAACGCGTCGCCGTTGTCAGACGGTGCGGCGGCGGTGGTCGTTATGAGCGAAGAGCGTGCGAAAGGGCTGGGCTGCCAGATTCTCGCGCGCTACGTGTCGTTTCAGGTCGCGGGCGTCGACCCCGAGATCATGGGCATCGGTCCGGTCAAGGCGGTGCCGAAGGTGTTGAAGCGGGCCGGTCTCGAGCTCAAAGACATCGACCTCATCGAGATGAATGAGGCGTTTGCTTCGCAGGCGATCTACTGCGCGCAAGAACTTGGCATCGACCCGAAGAAGCTCAACGTCAATGGCGGCGCGATCGCCCTTGGGCATCCGCTGGGAGCGACGGGCGCGAAGCTCACAACGCAGGCTATCTTCGAGACCCGTCGTCGCGGCGGTCGTTACGGCATGGTGACCATGTGCATCGGCGGTGGCATGGGTGCCGCGGGTATCTTCGACGTGGCGGTGTAACTGCGTCGCAGTGCGAAGGCATCGCGGCTGCAACCGATGCGCCTTGCCGAGCACGAACCCCAAAGCCCAAAACACAAAACACAAAACCCCTTGAGCCATTGCGGTTCGAGGGGTTTTTCGCTTCGGGTTTTTGCTTTGAGACGTGTTGCTTTGAGAATCGTCCGCTAGGCAACTTGCGGGACTCGATTTCGAGCGTAACGGTCACTGCGCGGTGAAGCTGAACTCAATGGCGTCGTTGACGACGCTGTTCGAACTCGCCGCGACCGTCTGAAGCCCTGGAGTCGTGCCCAGCGTCACCATCGTCTGCGCGCGTCCATCGTTGTCGGTGACGACCGATGGCGAATCGACGGCGCCGCCGCCACGGGTGACGGTGAACTGCACCGAGACGCCTGCAACCGGTTTGCCCTCTTCGTTGAGCACCTGCACCACAATCGGCGAGGCGAGCTTTGTGCCGCGCGTGCCGATTTGTCCGCCGCCCGAGACGGCCGAGAGTACGTTGCCCGTCGCTTCAGCGACCGAGAACGGTTGCGAGTCGGCGGCGATGAGTCCGCTTGAGAGGGCAGTGAGCACGTAATTCGTGCCTTCGCGATCGACACCGACGTTGGCGAACGTTGCCGTACCGTTGATGATGCCTACGGTCGCAGAGCCGATGAGCGTCGCGCCGATGCCGCCGGTCCCCGACTTCAGTGTGAGCGCGACCGTTCCGGTGAATGTCGTCACCTTCTGGTCGTTTTCGTCGCGCACCTCGACTTGCGGCTGTGTCGCAAGTTTTTTGCCCGCGACGCCATCGCTCGGCTGACGCACGAAGAAGAGCTTCGTCGCGCCGCCGGTCGCGTCATCGTCGTCATCGTCGCTGCTGTCGTCGTCGTCATCATCGGGCAAGACGCCGCCTTCAACGGCAGTCGCGGTAAACGTGGCGGGCAGGGCGCCACCCTTCGAGACGCGCACGGTCGCGGTCTGGGTGCCCTCGCTGAAGCCGAGGGTCCATGACGTGCGGGCGATACCTTCGGCGTCGGTCTTGACCACGACCGGAATCAACGTACCACCGTCGCCTGATTCGAAGATGAGATCGATACCGGGTACCGGCGCCTTGTTCGAGCCGACCGCTTTGACTGCGAGCGGTTTTGGCAACGTTGTACCCGGGTCGCCGACCTGCTTGTCTCCGTCAACCACTTCGAGGGTCTCGACCTCACCGATGAAAAACTCGACCGACTCGGCGGGTAGAAGTCCAGCGGACTCGGCGACGAGGCGGTAACCAGCGGCGGGGATGTTGATGTAAAGCTCGGGGAACGTCGTCACGCCGGTCGCGTCGGTGCCGATGTTGTCTTTCACACCAGTGAGGTTGCCGCACGGGCCGGGGATGCACTCGGCGTCGTCGGCGATGCGCACGCTGATGGGCACGTTGACGAGGGGCACGCGTTCGTCGTCGGCGTCGAGCAGTTCGACTTTGACGGGCGGGTTGATGGCATTGCCCGCGGGCACGCTCGACGGCTGCACGAGAAAGCGAAGCTTCACGGGTTGCGAATCGACGACGTCGAACTTTTCGCTGAAGACCGGCACGAGTCCCTCGGCGGTGGCCTCAAGCTGGTAGTCGAAGCCCGCCTTGTCGATACGCAGTCCGCGAAACTCGGCGATGCCGCCAGACGCGCGCACGCGGGCGGGGGCCGGCAGCAGGTTTGCGCCGGGCTCTCCGGTCGCCTCGCGGATACGAACCGAGATGATGCCGTCAAAGTCGATCACCGGGTCGCCAAAGCCATCAACCACCTGCACGCGGGGTTGCACGCCAAACGCGACGTTGGGTTTCGCGCGCTGTGGCGAGTCGAGAAACACGAGGGTGGTGGCGACGGTGCCGGTGCCGTCTGGCGTCACCGTGAGGTCGAATTCGATGGGCTCGCCCGCCGAGGGGGTGATGAGCATCGTGTAGAGTCCGGCTTTGGTGAATTCGAATCGGTACTCGTCTTCAAACGGCGATTGCGGGTTCAGCGTCGCCTCGGCGATGAGCGAACCCTCGGCTGCGGCCTCGATGGTGCCGCCGTCGGGGCCCTTTTTGATGGTGAGCGGAAGGTACGCGTAGCAGTCGAGGCCGGTCGCGTCGCCCCCGTTCCAACCGCCAGCCGGGGCGCTACCGCGAATGCCGACGATTACCTCTTCGCCGACAGCGATGCCGTCTTCGGGCAGTTCGAGTTCGAGGTCACCCTTTAGAAACTCACACTGAGGCAACTCGGTATTGGTTCTGTCACCGCAACCCTGCAGGGTCGAGGCAAAAAATCCGACGCAAGCCGAGGCGAGCGCGACCGAGAACAGAGCCGAAACGACCCTGTGTGGCGTCATGCGATCAAAACGTGCGGGGCGGGTGGTCGAGTGGCGCAAAGCCACCGGGCGCCCGAAAGGGCTGGAACGCGTCGTCATCATCGTCTCCTGAGCAACATCAACGCACCCGCGACAGGGGGTGCCAAAGCACTACGTGAGCGATTCTTACCGATGTTTCGGGAATCTCTCAAGTTTTTTGCGGCGACTTGGGCTCAGCAAAAGCCCGCACCACCGTAATCAGCTAATCAATCCGTGACGGTAGGCGTACTGAATCAGCTCGCCGTTGGTGTTCACGTTGAGTTTTTCTTTGATGCGCGTGAGGTGCGTGCTGACGGTCGATGGGCTGATTTCGAGCTCATGCGAGACTTCCATCGGCGTTTTGCCCTCGGCCAGCAGGCGAAACACCTCGGTCTCGCGATCAGACAGCTTCAGGTGCAACTGCCCCGGATGATCTACCTCTGACTCGACGACGGCCTCGCCGGTCGAGCGCGGCAGGTATTTCTTGCCGGCAGCGACGATGCGCAGCGCCTCGACCAGTTCCTGACTGGAACGCCCCTTCGTCAGGTAGCCCGACGCGCCGTTGCGAATCATGCGCACCGCATACTGGCTTTCGGGGTAGACCGAGACGACAAGAAGGGCGATGTCTTTTCGTTTCTCGTGGACCGCGCGCACGAGGTTGACGCCGGAGAGCCCCGGAATCGATAAATCGACCATCATCACGTCGCAGGCGATAGTCTCGGCGATGCGAAACGCTTCGTCGCCATCGCCTGCTTCAGCCACGACCTGCATGTCGGGCTGGCCTTCGATAATCGCTTTCAGGCCGGCGCGAACGATGGCCTGGTCTTCTACAATAAATACGCGAATCATCGCCGTGTCCCTCGTTTCATCGCTCGCTGCCCCTGCCTCAGGGCACCGACGTTTCGGGTATGGGTATCTCGACGCGCACCGTCGTGCCTACACCCGGCGCGCTGGTCATTTCAAATATGCCGCCAAAGGCACGGACGCGCTCACGCATGCCGACGACACCCATGCCGCCGGTACCCGCGGCGCGCCTGCCAACGCGCATCGTGAAGCCGATGCCGTTGTCGGTCACCTTGAGCCGCACGTGCCCAGGAAGCTGATCAAGCTCGACGATAACATGAGTCGCCTGCGCATGCTTTGAAATATTCGTCATCGCCTCTTGCAAGACGCGGTACACGACGGTTCCAAGCTCGGTCGGGACGGTGAAATCGGGCGGGGTGATGCGCGCCTCGACCGTGACACCCGAACGTTGCTCGGCTTGCTCGCAAAACCACTCGACCGCTGCGACGAGTCCAAAGTCGTCGAGAATGCTGGGCCGAAGATCGGCGACGAGGCGGCGCAGGTCGCCGAGTGCAAGCTCGGTCGTCTGCCCCAGTGACTGTAGCTGACGCGACGCGAGCTCAGGGTCGGCCGTGACGAGGTGCGCACTCCGTTCGAGTCCGTAACGCATGGCGGTGAGAAGCTGCCCCAACTCGTCGTGCAACTCGCGGGCAAGGCGCGAGCGCTCTTGCTCCTGCGACCCATGCAGGTGGGCGGCGAGCTTGCGAAGCTGGGTGTTCTGGTCTTCGAGCATCGTCGCGAGTTCACTGTTGGACGTCTGAAACTCGCGCTGCTTGAAATAGTACTCACGGTACAGTGCAAAGAGGGCGTGACCGACGACGACGGCGGCAATCAGCGCGAACGCAAGCATCGCGAACGCGCTGCCCATGTGTCCGTGCTGCATCAGGTCGGGACGCTGAACGAAATAGGTGACTATCCAGACGGCGGCGAGAAATCCGGTCGCGGCGATGCGCGGCAGAATCGGCATGAGCAGCAGCGGCGTCGTCAGCGTGACCACATAAATCGCGTGAAACCACGGTGCATCGACCCCGCCAAACGGGGCGAGCGAGAACGCGATGACCGCTGACGTGGCAGCCATCGTCAGTGTCGCGAGCGGAAACACGAACCTCGTGACGAACGCCCCGCCGTACCAGAGCAGCGCCATCCAGACGATGCTGATGATCGAGACCGCAATGCGCCAGCGGCCGAATGCGTGCAGAAGCTCAGGCTCGTTGCGAAAAAACATGAAGTCGGTCGGCCACCACGCGATCGATGCAAACAGCGTGAATGCGCCGAGGCCAAGCGACGCGTTGACCGATGTTCGGCGTGCCTCTAGCAAGAACTCGTGAAGCTCTGAATCAGAGCGATTCAGCCCGAACAGGCGCCGCAGTTGGGTCTGAAGCTGTTGCCAGCGGGTTGTGCCCATCAGCCGCCCGGTGCCTCGCAGGTGAGGGTTCCGTCGCTGCTGACCGCGTCGCACAGGGTCGTGCAATAGCTGCGCCGCAGGCCCCGGGCGCAGAAGAGTCCATCTTCGCAGTCACTGTCGTTGCGGCAACGGGCACCTCGCTCACCGTCTCTGCCGCGTGGATTCGTTATTTCGCACCATGCGGTCTCCTGCGAGTAGCAGACGCAACGCTCGCCCGCGAGGCACGTGGTCTGGTGCACGGGCAAACGCTCGCAGCAGAAACACGCGTTGAAGGCGGTGCTGCACCCGGCGCGGACGGCGCAAAGCGTGTCGAGTGTGCCGAGGTCGTCGAGTACGCAGTTGGCTGCCGTCGCGCACTGATAAAACAAGCCGAGGCAGTCGCGGCACTCGCCATCAACGCGACCCGCATCACATTGCGCGACGCACGCGTCGTAGTCGGGTCCGTTTTCTACAAACGTCTCGCGACAGGTGTTGACGCACATTTCGTACGGCGCACACGGGCTGCACGAGCGTGAAATGTTGGCTTCGCACGACGTGTTGGTGCTGTCGTCGTCGTCGCGCCCGTCGTCGTCATCGTCGTCATCGTCATCGTCGTCGTCATCGTCATCGTCATCGTCGTCGT
>CAZXXB010000012.1:2558-4720 GCA_964644185.1 uncultured Myxococcota bacterium | reverse complement strand
CTCACCGCTGTCGGAATTTCCGGCGGCGCGGTCGGCGATGGCGTCGAACACATCGGGCAGGTTGACGGGGCTACCCTGCGATTCTTCCGCGCCCAGAGGGGCGCCGGTGTCGAACGCGCAGCCAGCGTGCCCCATCAGTATCGCTACCACGTACGCAACCCAGCTTGCTCTCATTTCGCTCATTCCATAGCCGCCGAGGCCCTTCCCCGACCTCATTGTCCGTGTTTTTTTCCGCGTGGCTACTGAATCGCCTGCGCCGCCGCGGTGGCCCCCACCTCGCCCGCCGCGACCGCCATGTCGGTGACGGTTGCCCCCATTTCGAGGTCGGGCTTCACCGGTGTCGGAAGTTTGCCCTCTTCGGCGAGTTTCTTCAGGTTTGCGAGCCCCTTGTCAAAGTCTGCCGTCACCATCTTTTCAAGCGAAGGAATAAACAGCCGCCCCATCAGATTGCCGCCCATGTTTCCGTCGTCGTACCAAGTCACTTTCGTCGTTGCGCCCGTTGGTTCGAAGCGAAACCCACCGCTACTGGGGGTATCGCTGTCGTCGAACCACAGGTGATAGGCGATCTCGCGATGTGGTTCGAACTTGACCACTTCGAGCCGCCCCTTGCCGATCTTCTCGCCATCCCACGACATCATCGAGCCAACACCGGTTTCAGGACCCCCATACTCGCGTTTGGCGCCAGGGTCGGCCTCACGGCCCCATGCCGTCCACTGATCCCATTCGTTGAGCTTCGCAATCTTGAGAAACAGCGACTCCGCCGACGCCGGAATCTCTGCGCTCGCCTTGACGTGCCACTCGTCGGGCAGCGTGGCGGCGTAGGCCAGTACGCCCAGCACAAGAACACCCAATGCGAGACCGATACCAATGAGAGCTTTCTTCATCGCGATTTCCTCCCCCGCGGAACTTCGATTCGCAAAATGTGACGCGCACGAAACGCGACTCTCGCGCGTTCGTGCGTCGCTGTAAAGCCGCGATTTTTTCGACAATCGCGTGGCCGCGGTGATGCGTTAGCGGCTCGGTGTCGTGCGTACTTCAACCGGATGCGCGACGCGTAGAAATATCGCTTTGCCCGTGCGAGGCATTCGCGACGGCGGTGGCGCGATCGCTGCAGGCCCGTCGCTAGCGCCGTGTACGATGATTGCCGATGCGCCGACGCCCAACTCGCGCAGCCGTTGTACGACCCGCGACATTGCTTTTGACTCGGTCGGTACCCACGCTTTTGCGGCATAATCATACTTGAACGCGCGCACATCGACCGCCAGCCTGCCTGAACCTGCGACATAGACGCGCGCCACTTCTTCGAGCACCCCTGCTTCGACAAATGCCGGGTCTATCCAGCCGTACACCTCGCCGACGTGGCCCTCTGGCGTGATGCGTGCGATCGATTTGGTCATGACCTTGGCGGGTAGCGCCTTGCGGGTCGCGTCGCCCGCGACGGCGGGCAATCTCAGCCGCAGGCGCGAGCCATCTGGGCTGACCGTTTCTGACAACAACGTGAGCGGACAGCCGTTGAGACGCATCGTGTCGCCAAAGAAAAGCGGGCAGAGGTCTCGCTGGTCGGGCACAAGGTCGCCGTCGTTGTCGGGTTCTGGGCATCCATCGAGGTCTTGATACCCGTCGCCATCTTCGGCGGCATTGCGGCAACGATCTTCTTTGTCCGACAGCATATCGAAGTCGCTATCGCGCAGTTCGAGCAAGAGGCTTTCGTCGACCGGCTCCTCGTCAATTGTAATCACCGGAGTCTTGATTGGCGGAAGCTTGCGAACGTGGCTCTGCGTCGCCGGCGTCGCCGGCTTTTCGGCGACAGGCTTGGGCTCGTCTTCGTCGTCTTCTTCGTCGTCTTCGAGTTCGGGCACAAGATTCTCGTATTCGGGGTCGGCTTCGGGTGCCTTCTCGCGTGCACGGGCGGACTTTCGTTCGGGTAGTCGAACGCGGCTCAGGTCAAAGCGGTAGCCGAGGCCACCCATCGCGCGCCAGGCAGGGGCTCCGAATCCGCTTGTGAGCCCGGCACCCGCCGCCGCCGAGAGAAACAGCCCCTCATAGACGTTGCCGTTGATCTTGATGAGAACCTCAAGTGGAGAGCCACCAGCACGTGAGCCGCGCGTCTCGCCAACCAGTTCAACGCCGATGTTGAGCGGTTCAATCGGGGCGACGGCGAC
>CAZXXB010000012.1:373-2548 GCA_964644185.1 uncultured Myxococcota bacterium | reverse complement strand
GGCTCGGTATAGACCCGAAAGTCCGATGGTTGTCGACTTGAACGTCTCTTCGGTACGAACGCGCAAGCCAACGTTGGCGGTCAGTTGAAAAATCGAGACCTGATACGCAATACCGGTGATGACCGTACCGCCGAACTTTCCGTCAGAGAGGTAGCGCGCGTCGTCTCCGGTTGGAATTTCAAGCTGCCCGTACATGCCAATCGAGAGCCCGCGAACTTCGCGAAACTCGTACGAACCGCTCGCCGCGACAAGGGTGTCGCCGAGGTAGAACCCGGCTTCGGGCGACGTGAGCAGCGGACCACTTTGATAAAGCGCCGCTGGCAACTGCACCCGCAGGGCGAAGTGCCGCAAGAACTCGAACTGCACGCCGAGCCGCGCCATCACGGTGTCGTCGAGCAATGGCGCGTTCGTCACCGGCGCGTTCACGAGTCCGGTCATGAACTCGGCCCCGAGGTCGACCGTCAGCGCAAGCTCTTCGCCGTGGGTTGGCGAGTAGGTCATCAAGTGCGGTGCGGTGGGCGCGAACGTCACGTTGGGTATAGCCGATAGGCCGTCGGCGGCGCGCGCCGAGCCGCCCCCCGCGATGCATACCGCCCATACGAATAACCAGCCGACGCGGACTACGCCACGAGATGTCGCCGACCCGAACGCTGACCCAAAGACCCAGCCGAATGCTGACCTCATGGTACGCCTCCCGCGTCTCGATGAAGCAATTCAGGCGGCACTTCACATGCCAGGTTCGTCGTCGATGGTGAGCACGATACGCAGTGAACGCCGCATCGACCGGCGGTACCCGCGCACCCATGCCGCCGTCGCAAGTCCGGCGAGTAGCAACAGCGAGACGCCGCGTGATGTGCCACTCGTTTCGCCGTTCACCATGCAGTCGTCGCATCCGCCACCGCTACGCAGTGACTCGGGCCCGTCGTCTTCGTCGCCCGTCGCGTTTGCGTCGTTGTCGTCGTCGTCGCCTGCATCGTCGTTGTCGTCGTCGTCATTGTCGTTGTCGTCGTCGTCGTCGCTGGCCGAGTCGTTGTCGTCGTCGTCGCTGCCAGAGTCGTCATCGTCGGTGGGCAAGTCGTCGATGTCGATGAGATCGGCGTCTTGCGCCGCGATGATCATCGTCGCAAAGACGCGCCCAAACACATCGACGTTCTTCACGATGGTTTCGAGCACCTCTTCGATGTCTTCCACCGAACCGGTCTCGCAGCCAAGCTCAATCGCGTCTTCAGCGACATTGCGCACCGTCTCGACCAACTTCACGTCGCGAAAAATCAGCGAGAGCGAGACCGATTGCAGCTCGCGCACCTCAGTCAGTGGACGCCATCGAATCGTGAAGCGCACCGTCAGCGGCTTTGCGACCGAAAGCGCTACCGGCTCAAGCGACGTGCTGAGGCTTCCGCCCTCGCTTCGCTCGGAGAGGTCGACCGTGAGCGCGACGTCGCCCTCATCGTCAAGCACTTCGACCGTCATGTTTTCGGCGATTACGCGTGAGACGTTCATGTCGAGCGCAAGCCACACGCCTTCCTGTTCGCCATTCGACGGCGGTGGAAACGTGATGTCTTGCGTCACTTCGTCTTCGCTTGCCTCGATGAGGCGGGGTGTCTGGCAAACCCCGACGCCATCTTCACATGGGGCGTTGATGAGCACCTTCACGCGCTTCGGCGACGACGATGCGTCACCCTCTGTCGTGCTCTCGGTCTCTTCGTCTGCGGCGCGCGCCTCGACGCCGACGACGGACGCCGACAAGATAGCGATGCCCGCGAGCAGCGCACGCGCTACGGCAAGGCTGGCGTTGACCGGTCGATGCGTCTTTCGCGCAAATCCCCCGAATGCGACCATGATTGCGCTCCTTTCGTAGATGTTTCCACGGGCGGAAGGGCAGGTCGCGCAAGTGCGCCAACGGCGACCGACTAGCTGACCAGAGACCCTCACCGCGTCAAATGACGTTCATCGGCGCAAACAATGTAATCAAACGGCGGCTGAATTGCGATAGGAAAAAGCGCGACGAGCTTTGATTTGCGTGATTAAGGTCAAAAGCAGCGGCTTGACATCGGCGAGATTCGCACCACCCGCGTTGAATGCCACCGCGCCAAAAACAAAAACCCCGGCGCGGGCCGGGGTCTTCGTCCAACCAGCATCGAACACGCCTCAAACAGGCGCGGCGTCTGCTCGTTA
>CAZXXB010000012.1:0-363 GCA_964644185.1 uncultured Myxococcota bacterium | reverse complement strand
CCGATCTCGATGGTCTTGCCGCGCTTCGTCGGCAAACCCGCGAAGAGGGCTCGCGAGTCAACGTCGCCACCAACGAGTTCGCTCAGGGCGCGCACGATCTTCTGGCGCGCAAGGCGCACGATCGGCTTGCCTTCGGCAGCATTGGCGATCTGCTTCAGCGAAACGCCTCGGCCCAGCTTCGGCTTTTCGAGGCTCAGCTCGGCGTACTTCTTACCGCCGGCGCGGGCATCGCGACGCTTGATCAAAAGCTTGTAGTCGTCGGCGCTGCGGCGCTCGAGCTTGTGGCTCGTCTCGGCGAGTTTTTCGGCGGTGATTTTTTTCTCGGCTAGAAAATCGGCAAATGCGGTCATGTTGGCCTCACTA
>CAZXXB010000011.1:29997-30224 GCA_964644185.1 uncultured Myxococcota bacterium | reverse complement strand
TTTCTGCGGAGAGGGTGCTGATGCGCAAGAGGTGGGCGTCGAGGTAGTCGGGTTGGAGTTCGATGGCGGCGGTGAGCAGGCGCAGGGCGTCGTCGGCCTTTTCAACTTCGAGTGAGGCGCGGGCGGCCATGTAGTGGACGGGGGCGCTCTTGGGCATGGCGGCGAGGCTGGTTTCGACGACTTTGAGGGCTTCGACGACTTTGCGCTGGGCGAGGAGGGCGCGGATG
>CAZXXB010000011.1:29372-29857 GCA_964644185.1 uncultured Myxococcota bacterium | reverse complement strand
GGCGAGCAGGGTCATGGCGTCGGCGCGTTTGCCGTTTTCGATCATGGCTCTGGCGCAAATGAAGCGGGCTTCGTCGAACTCTGAGCGCGAGATTTCGAGGGCTCCACCGTCGTTGATGGCCTGACAGAGTGTAGAGACTTCGGCGAAGGCGGGCTTGCCGGTGCCGAGCAGGGCGACGAGGCGGACGGCGGAGATTTGGTGGCGGGGTTCGGCTTTGAGGGCATCGCGGTAGGCGACCATGGCTTTGTCGTCGCTCACGCCGGCGTATGAGTCGCCGATGCGGTGGCGAGGCAGGGCGTAGGTGGGGTCGAGTTGTCCGGCTTTTTCGTAGAGGGTGCGTGCGGTGGCGAAGTCTTTTTCGATGAAGGCGGCTTCGCCGAGGAGGAAGAGGACTTCGGCGTCGTCGGGGAGGCGCTCGCGCAGACGGTTGAGCACGTCGCGTGCGAGTGAGGCGTCGCCGCCGGCGATGGACTGGTGTGCGCGGG
>CAZXXB010000011.1:29063-29357 GCA_964644185.1 uncultured Myxococcota bacterium | reverse complement strand
GTCGTCGCTCGATTTTTTGGCGAGGGCGTTGCCGGCGTCGTTGAGCTTGGGTTTTTCGCCGTAGATGCGGGCGAGGTAGTAGCCGGCGTGGGCGAAGAGGGCGAGCTTTTCGGCGTCGGCGTCTTCTTTTTCGAGTTCTTCGAGGTGCTTGCGGTAGACGTCGCGAAAGCCGCTGTAGAGGCCCTTTGAGAGGGTGCGGGCGTCTTCGCCGGTCTCGCCGGAGGAGAAGCCGCTGCCCGAGAGTCCGCCGCTCGTTATGGTGAAGATGCCGAAGAGGACGAGGCCGAGCAGCGC
>CAZXXB010000011.1:28287-29031 GCA_964644185.1 uncultured Myxococcota bacterium | reverse complement strand
GGGGCGAGGTCACCGAGGCGCGAGCTGCGTTTGACGGTGGAGGTGGCCTTGGAGGCGGCTTTGATGGCGGCGGCGAATTCGGGGATGCCGGAGATCGACTTCCAGCTTTCGCGGTCGGCGGAGATTTGTTCGTCGCCCGCGAGTTCGCCCTTTGAGAGAAGCTCGGCGACGGTGGGGATGTCGAAGGGGCCGAAGACCTTCTGGTTGGATTTGCGGACGTAGTATTTGGGGTTGACGCGGGTGGCCTCGCCCGTGCTGGGTTTTGCGGAGGCTTCGGCGGAGGTTGGGCGTTTGGGTGCGGGGCTCGTGGCGGTGGGGCCGCTCGAGACTTCGACGAGTTTGAAGTCGTCGGGGATGGCCTTTTTTTCGGCGGTGGAGTCGCGGCCTGGCGAGGGGGGCGTTGGTGCGGCGGTGAGGTCGCCAAAGGGGTCGTCGAGTTCAGACGGCATCGCGGGCGAGAGGGGGTCGGCTGCGTGCGCGCCGGTTGGGTGCAGGGTGCCGACGGCGGCGGGTGTGGGGCCGGGACGTGGCGGCGCGGCAAGTGGCAGCGTCGAGGGTGAGGAAGCGGGTGATGCGGCAGAGGATGCAGCCGGAGGCAGGCTTGATGGGCCGGAGTATCCGGGGCTGGGGGTGTGGGCCTCGTGGGGGGCATGGGCGCCGAAGCTGGCGTGTTCGAGTACGGCGCTTGCAGACTCAAGCTCGATGCCACTTGCGGCGGATGAGGCGGCGAGGGGGGGGGTGCCC
>CAZXXB010000011.1:22157-28277 GCA_964644185.1 uncultured Myxococcota bacterium | reverse complement strand
GTCACCTGGGTGTGATCGCTGTCGGGGTCTTCGGCGAGCCCGTGGTCGAGCGCGAGGTTGGGTGCCGGTGCGGTGGGTGCGAGGTCGAGCGAGAGCTTGACCGGAAACACCGTGCCACACTGGACGCAGCGGAGGTTGACCCCTTGCGGGGGGACTTTGCGTTCATCGACCGGGTACTTGGTCGCACAATTCGGACACTGAACCTGCATGGCTCGGCCTCTCGCGCTTTGTGAAGCGGACGAATCGACGTTGACGCGGCACGCTAACAGAAGCGGGCCACGGGGGGCAACGCATAGGCGCGTGACGATTTTGGCAGGATGGCGGCGGTGGGGGGCGGTGCGTCACAGGACGGGGCTGAGGAGGCGGGTGACTTTTTCGCCGAGTTTTTCGAGTGATGGGCGTTGCTCGAAGGTGTCGAGGGTGATCTCTACGGCGTCGCGCTGGTCGATGAGAAACTGCGCCGCGAGCTGTGTTGTGACGCCGTGTCCGTAAAAGAAGAGGTTGACTTCGTAGTTGAGCTGGAAGCTGCGAATGTCGACGTTGGCGGAGCCGATGCTGGCGACGGAGTCGTCGACGATGAGGGTTTTGGCGTGGATGAATCCGCGTGTGTATTCGAAGATGCGGACGCCGGCTTCGAGCAGTTCGGCGTAGTAGCTGCGGGCGGCGGCGCGGACGAGTGGGTGGTCGGCGTTGCGCGGCATGAGAAGTCGGACGTCGACACCGGCAAGGGCGCTTGTGATGAGCGCGACGAGGACGGCGTCGTCGGGGACGAAGTAGGGTGTGGTGACCCAGACGCGGCGTGAGGCGTCGGCGATGGCGCGGAAGTAGAGTTTGTGGATGGGGTGCCAGCGCGATTCGGGGCCGCTTGCGATGACCTGAACGGCGTCGCCAGAGGCGCCGTCGAAGCGGGTCGCGTGGTGGTGGGTGTGCTGGTTGCTCTGGGTGTGCTGGGTAGCTGTTGATTGTGGATGATCGTTGGGGTGGTTTTGCACGAGTTGCGCGGCGGCGACGAGGCTGCGGGCGCGGTGTTCGCGTTCGATGCGGGCGGGGGTACGGGTGAAGAGTGAGCGGCGGATTCCGCGTCCGGTGGCGTTGACCCAGTCGGTGATGAAGATGCGGAGAAGTTCGAGGACGGCTGGGCCGCGAATGACGACGTGGGTGTCGCGCCAGTGTCCGAAGGCGGGGTCGAGTCCGCGGTATTCGTCGCCGATGTTGAAGCCGCCAGTGAGGCCGGTTTTGCCATCGATGACGACGATTTTTCGGTGGTTGCGGTAGTTGAGTCGGTCGAGCCATGCGTCGGCGGTGCTGACGATGAAACGCGGTGGAAAGAACCACTCGATTTGTACGGTGCTGAGTTCGCTTTCGCCGAGGGGGTGGTTGTTGAGGTGGTTGTTGAGGTGATGGTGGTTTGAGCCGTTGCGGCGGGCGGCGGCATCGGCTTCGGCACCGGCGGCGACGAGTGGGTTGAGGGCGCTGTGTGAGAGCGAGATTGAGCCGACGCCATCGACGAGGAGGCGGATGACGACGCCGCGCCGCGCGGCGTCTGCGAGGGCGGCGATGACTTCTTTGCCGGTCTTGTCGTCGCGGAGGATGTAGTAGTGGAGGAAGACGTATTTTTCGGCGTGTTGGATGGCGTCGAGGAGTGCCTGATGTTTGGCTTCGCCGTCGAAGTAGACGCGGACGGTGTTGCCGCCGGTGACGCCGTGTCCGGTCATTTTTTCGGTGAGGTGGATGAGTTGGGCGTGGTTGTTTTCGAGTCCGGCTTCGGCGAGGTCGAATTGTGGTGGCTCGCTGGCGATTTCGGGGATTTCGGCGACGACGTCACGTGCGATTGCGTTGCGTTGTTCGTTGCGACGCAGGGCGCGTCTGCCGATGAGCAGGTAGAGGGCGATGCCGACGTAGGGGAAGAAGATGACGGCGAGTATCCACGCGAGGGTCGCCGAGGGGGTGCGTTTTTCGAAGAGGATGACGATGGTAAAGACGACGATGTGAATCGTCACCAAGACGGACCAGGCGAAGCCTGCGTGCTCAGCGACGAGTTCCATCGGGCCCCCCCTTCGGCGTCGCGCGGTTGCGGGTGTGTTAGTCGGCCTCGCTGCCGTCGAAGATTTCGGCTTCTTCGGCGGCGGTGGCGAACCATTCGGCCCACGCTTTGGCCTGTTCGGCGCGATCTTTGGGGTCGGCTTTGGGGTCGAAGGGGAGTTTTTTGGCGGTGCGGGTTTGCAGGGCGTTCCATGCGGTTTCGCGGATGGATTCTTCGGTGTCGGTGAGGGCGGGGATGAGGAGCTTTAGCAGGCCGTGGTCGCGCAGTTTGCTCTTTTCGGCGCGGGGGTTGTAGGTGCGGATGGCGACCTGGAGAGCGGCGTTGCGAAACTCGGGTGATTTGTCTTTGAGGGCGGCTTCGACGGTGGGTTTGACGGCGGCGTAGTCGAACTGGCTCGAGCGGAGTTTGAGTTCGCTGAAGGCGAATTTGCGCAGCTCGGGGTTTTTGCTGGTGAGCCAGCCTTTGAGGGCGTTGGTCTTGGCGGTCTTGTCGTCGAGGTTGGCGAGTTTTTCGATGGAGGTGACGACCTCTTTCATCGAGGCGATTTTGGCTTTGGCGACTTTGATTTTTCCGGCGAGTCCGCGAAAGGTGAAGCCGAACCACTTGTCGCCGAGGTCTTCTAGCTGGGTGAAGAAGGCGATGTAGGTTTCGCCCTTTTCCCATTGTTCGGTGGAGAGGGGGCCACCGTCGGCTTCAGAGTCGTCGTTGCGGGCGGCGACGAGCATGGGGCGCTCGGCGACTTTGCCTTTCCATTGTTCGATGATTTTGACTTCGACCTGTGGGGTTTCGGCGTCGAGCAGGAGTTCGTTGACCTTGACGACCATGACGTTGTCGGAGGTGCGGGCCATTTGCGAGATGTCGAGTTCGGGTTCTGCGGCGCGCGCGTGATGGTCTTTCGCGATGGTGGCGGTGAAAGCCGTGAGGGCGAGCGCAGCCGCGGCAGCGAGATGTGGCGCTGTGCGAAGCGAAGTAGCGAAGTGAAGCATGTGACCTCCTTGTCGGTGCGGTGACCCCGAGCCGGTGTGGGGCGGCCCGCGAACACGTCTCATGGGTTGAGACGACTTGAGCAGACCGTAGATTCATGCGACCTAGTGTTTTCGAAGCGCGGCGCATGACGGGCTGGTTTTGGTCTAGACGAATTCGCAACCCGGTTCAATGCTGCGGCGCATCTCAGTGCGTCAATCCGAGCACGAAAAACAACCTTTGCCCTGAGGCTCTTGATGAAGATCAAACTTACGAACACGCCCCTTTTGCTCTCGAAGGCTGACACGCTTGCGGTTGGCATTTACCAGTTTGAGAAGACGCATCCACCCGAGTTGTTCGTGCAGCTCAATCAGGCGACGCACGGGATGTTGACGCGTGTGGCGTCGTTCGCGGCGTTTACGGGGTCGAGTGGGCAGACGATCGAGTTGAATGGGTTGACGGGTACGCCGTTCAAGCATCTCGTGCTGGTGGGGCTTGGCAAGGCGGCGTCGGTGAACGTGCGTGGGCTGCGAGACTTTGCGGCGACGGCGGTTCGGCACGCGGAGAAGGCGGGCAGTGGCACGCTGGAGACGGCGTTGCCCGGGGAGGAAGAGGGGGCGCCGGGCAATGTGGTGGCGTTGCGTGCGGTGGTGGAGGGGCTGGTGCTGGCCGACTATCAGTTTGACAAGTACCTGTCGAAGAAGCCGCGGCATCAGCGTTCGCATCCGCGAGTGGATGCGTGCGACGTGAACCTGCGGTTGCGGGGCAATGAGGTGACGGCGAAGGACGCGACGGTGAAGTCGGCGTTTGAGCGGGCGATGATTGTGGCGCACTCGACGCTGTTTACGCGCGACCTCGTGAATGAGCCGCCGAATGTGCTTTACCCCGAGACGCTGGCGAAGGCGGCGAAGGCGATGGCGGCGGAGACGGGGCTTGGGTGTGAGGTGTGGGATGAGAAGAAGATTCAGCAGGCGGGGATGAACCTTTTGTATGCGGTGGGCAAGGCGAGCGAGACGCCGCCGCGATTCATCATTTTGCGGTACACGCCGGCGGCGGGGAAAGGTGGCAAGGGGGCGAAGGGCAAGGGTAAGGGCGAGGCGGCGGCGCGGCATCCGGTGATTCTGGGTAAGGGGCTGACGTATGACTCGGGTGGGCTTTGCATCAAGCCGCCGGCGAGCATGATGGGGATGAAGCAGGATATGTCGGGGGCGGGCGCGGTGCTGGGTGCGATGCGGGCGATCGCGCTGCTGAAGCCGCCGTACCCGGTGACGGGGCTTGTGGTGGCGGCAGAGAACGCCATCAGCAGCAACGCGTATCGTCCGGGTGATGTGATTACGGGGCTTGGCGGGAAGAGCGTCGAGGTGAACAACACCGATGCGGAGGGGCGGCTGTGCCTTGCGGATGGGTTGTCGTACGCCGAGAAGCTGTTGAAGCCGGCGCCGACGGCGATCATCGATATCGCGACGTTGACGGGGGCGTGCATGGTGGCGCTGGGTGACCAGACGAGCGGGTTGTGGGCGGCGAATGATGGGCTGGCGACGGAGATTCTCGCGGCGTCGAAGCGTGCGGGCGAGAGCGTGTGGCACATGCCGCTGCTTGATGAGTTGAAGGGGCAGCTGAAGAGCGACATCGCCGACATGCAGAACACGGGTGACCGGTTTGGTGGGGCGATTACGGCGGCGCTGTTTTTGAAGGAGTTTGCGGGGTCGATGAACTGGGCGCACCTCGATATCGCGGGGCCGGCGTTTGCGTCGCGCGAGCGGGGCTACATTCGCAAGGGTGGTACGGGGCACCCGGTGGCGACACTCGTGGAGTTTATTTATCCGACGGAGTGATGTGCGTGTGACGTGCGTGCGGGATGAGCGCGCGCGATGTGCGTGACTTGGGGTGGCCCTTTCCCGATTTGGTGGAGAGGGCCATTTCTTTTTTTGTGGGGGGAGTTTTTTGTGGGGGGCGCGGCGTTATGCGTGCTGGCCGAAACCGGCGGTGATTTTTTGGGCGGCGAGGGTGCCGTCGATGAGGGCGTCTTCCATCGCGCTGTAGTTCCAGTCGCCCCAGCGTCCGATGGAGAGGATGTTCTGGGTGTTGAGCCATGCGTGAATCGCGGGGCGGGCGGTGTCGTAGGCGTGGTCGTGCACGACGTAGGCGTTGGCGATGCGGCGCACGTCGGCGAAGAGTACGTCGCGCGGTGAGTCGATGACGCCGATGGCGGCGAGGTCGGCGATGGCCTCGTCGCGAATGGTGGCGTCGGCTTCGTGGCCGGCGATTGAGCGCTCGACGTAGCAGGCGAAGGTGTCTGGGGGTGAGAAGGCGGGGTCAATGTGGGTGTAGCAGCCGACGCGGTGGACGATGAAGCGCTCTTCGGGGACGTAGAACCAGTGGCAGCGGGGGGCGTTGAAGCGGGTGAGGGCGGCGTTGACGTAGGCGACGTCGGTGGCGCGCAGTTTTGCGGCGTCGTCGCGCACGGCGGCGGGGGCGTCGGAGCAGAGGGCGACGAAGCGGTTGAGGGCGGCGGTGTTGATGAGGATGTCGTAGTTGAGGGTGTCACCGGCGCTTGTGGTGACGGTGCGGGCGCTGGTGTCGATGGCGACGACGCGGGTGTTGAGGCGCATTGCGGCGGCGATGTCGTGGGGCAGCGCGCGGGCGATGGCTTGCGGCAGGCGGGCGATGCCACCCTCGCGGGGGTAGAGAAAATGGGCGTTGTAGCCCATGCGTTGATCGCTGAGACCTAAGGCTCCGCGAATGACGGCGTCGAGGGTGGGTTTGGGGACGAAGCGGTCACACCATGTGCATGAGATTTCTTCGAGTTCGGCGCGCCAGAGCTTGCGGTTGTAGGGGCGCATGAAGTTTTTTTCGAAGCCTTCGCCCAGGTAGCGGGCGACCCACTCGGCGAAGTTTTTGGGCGGGGTGTGATCGGTGCGGGCGAGCTCGGCTTCGCGGGCTTTGAGGTAGCCGAGCAGGTTTTCGGCGATGATGGGGGCGGGTAGGCCGAAGGTGTTGGCCTGATAGGGGTAGTCTGTGTAGACGCCCGCTGAGTAGACCATGCTGATGCGGTTGTGGGGCACGAGGTCGTCGCCCATGCCATCTCGCTGGTTGACGGTGGTGTAGAGTTC
>CAZXXB010000011.1:21731-22091 GCA_964644185.1 uncultured Myxococcota bacterium | reverse complement strand
CTTCGTGCGCGGCGTCGAGCAGGGTGACGCGGGTGATGTTGTTGCGGGCGAGATGGGTGGCGGCTGAGAGGCCGGCGAGCCCGGCACCGATGATGACGATGTGGGGCTGGTTGAGGGTGGGCGTGGTCATGAGACGACACTCGTGAGGGTGATGCCGGGGGTGCTGGCGGAGGTGTTTGCGGTGGTGCGGCGGCGCGGGGTTGCGGGCTCTGCGAGCTCGTGTTGCAGGCGGTGAAGCTGGGCGTAGACGCCGTTGCGGGCGAGGAGGTCGGTGTGGCGGCCTTCTTCGACGATGACGCCTTTGTGGAGGACGATGATGCGGTCGGCGTTGCGGATGGTGGAGAGGCGGTGGGCGATGAT
>CAZXXB010000011.1:12059-21721 GCA_964644185.1 uncultured Myxococcota bacterium | reverse complement strand
GCGCGAGGCGAGGGCGACCTGGGTTGCGGTGACGAGGCGCGCTTCGGTCTCGGTGTCGATGCTGGCGGTGGCTTCGTCGAGGACGATGATTTCGGGTTTGACGGCGAGGGCGCGGGCGAAGGCGATGAGTTGTGCTTCGCCGCCGGAGAGGTTTGCGCCGCGCTCGGTCAAGACGTGGTCGAGGGGGTTTTTGGTGCCGTGTTCGGAGAGTCGGGCGAGGAGGGCGTCGGCGGCGACACCGCGAAGCGCGGCGATGAGTTGATCGGCGGTGAGGGTTTTGTCGCCCAGGCTGACGTTGTCGCGCAAGGTTCCGGTAAAGAGAAAGACTTCTTGCGGGACGATGGCGAACTGGGCGCGGTAGCTGCCGAGGTCGAGGTTGCGGATGTCGTGGCCGTCGAAGAGGACGCGGCCGGATGTGGGGTCGATGCTGCGGTTGAGGAGGCGCGAGAGGGTGGTTTTTCCGCTGCCGGTGGCACCGACGAGGGCGACGCGTTCGCCTTTTTTGATGGTGAGGTTGATGTTGGCGAGGGCGACGTGGCCGTTGTCGTAGGCGAAGGTGACGTTTTCGAGGGTGAGGGCGTTGGCGAAGGGTGCGGCGACGTGGGCGTTGGGTGGCGAGGTGATGTTGGCTTTGAGGTCGAGGGTGCCGAAGATTTTTTCGAGCGCGGCCATGGCCGACTGGAGGACGGAGTATTTCATCGAGATATCGCGAAGTGGGATGAAGAAGCGCGTCATCCAGTCGATGAAGGCGACGAGGGTGCCGAAGGTGAGGGTGTCGTCGAAGATGCGGGCGCCGCCGAACCAGAGGAGTCCGGCCATGGTGAATGAGGAGGCCATTTCGACAATGGCGAAGAGTGCGGCGTCGTAGCGGATGGCGCGGTGGTAGGCCGAGCGGTACTTGTCGTTGAGGTGGTCGAACTCCGCGGCAGAGCGGGCTTCGCGGGCGTAGCCCTGAATGAGGGCGATGCCGTTGAGGCTTTCGTTGAGGGTTCCGTTGATGGCGGCGACGCGGTTGCGAGTGTCGCGGTAGACCTCGCGCAGGACGATGCGCATCATAACGGCGACGAGGAGGAGTACGGGTGAGACGGCGAGTGAGACGAGGGCGAGTTGTGCGTTGAGGGTGAAGAGGATGGTGATGATGCCGGCGAGTTTGACGAAGTCGGAGATGAGCGTGACGACGCCGGATGCGAACATTTCCTGAACGGCGTCGGTGTCGCTTGTGACGCGGGTGAGGAGTTTTCCGACGGGTTGTTTGGTGAAGTAGAGGGGGTCGAGTGAGACGAGTTTTGCGAAGACTTTGACGCGCAGGTCGCGGGCGGTCTGCTGCCCGGTGAGGTTCATGAGGTAGAGTTGGGCGTAGCTGGCGAGGTTTTCGACGATGACGAGTGCGGCGAAGAGGAGGCCGGTCTGGAAGAGTCCATCGAGGTCGCGTTTGGCGAAGTTTTCGTCGACGGCGACTTTGATGAGCCATGGTTGCAGGAGGTGAGCGCCGTCGGCGAATGGGACGAAGAGGATGGCCATGATGAGGCCGGCGCGGTAGGGGCGGACGAAGGGCCAGAGACGGCGCAGGAGGTCGGCGTCGAGACCTTTGTGTTCATCGCCACCGGCGGTGGCTTCTGCGCGCGGGTTGCTCATGCGGCCTCCATACCGAGTTCGTCGGCGATGCGTTGGCGCTCGACCATGCGTGCGTAGTGTTCGCCTTTGGCCATGAGTTGTTCGTGGGTGCCCTGTTCGACGACGCAGCCTTCATCGAGGACGATGATGTTGTCGGCGAGCATGGCGGTGGAGGCGCGGTGTGAGACGATGATGGCGGTGACGTTGCCGAGTGCTTTGCGCAGGTTGTCGAGCACTTTTCGTTCGGTGCTGGTGTCGAGGGCCGAGAGCGAGTCGTCGAGAATCACGATGCGTGGCGTGTCGGCGAGGGTGCGGGCGAGGGCGACGCGTTGGCGTTGTCCGCCAGAGAGGGCGATGCCGCGTTCGCCGACGACGGTGTCGTAGCCTTCGGGTAGTTCGTTGATTTCGGCTTCGACGACGGCGTTTTGGGCGGCGTCTCGGATGGCGGCGTCGGTGAAGTCGCGTGGTGCGAAGCCGATGTTTTCGCGGACTTTGCGGCTGAAGAGGAATGAGGTTTGGGGTGCGACGCGGATGGCGGCGCGGAGGGTTTGACGGGGGAGTTTTGTGACGTCGTAGCCGTCGAGAAAGATGGTTTGCTCGGGGGTGCTGACGAGGCGTGTGATGAGGTTGAGCAGGGTGGTTTTGCCGCTGCCGGTACGTCCGACGATGGCGACGGTTTCGCCGGGGTGGATGGTGAGCGAGACGTTTTCGAGGGCGGGCTCGGGTGCGTTGGGATAGGTGAAGGTGAGGTTGCGGACGGTGATTTCGCCGTTGATGTTGGTGGCGTGGATGTGTTCGAGCAGCCCTTCGCGGGCGTCTTCGATGGTGGGTTCGAGGTTGTAGAGGTCTTCGATGCGTTTGAGCGAGGCCATGCCGCGTTGCCAGAGTGCGGCTATCCAGCCCATGGCGAGGGTGGGCCATGCGAGCATGGCGAGGTAGCCGTTGAAGGCGACGAAGTCACCGAGGGAGAGTGAGCCTTCGATGACGAAACGTCCGCCGAACCAGAGGACGACGAGTGTGCCGAGGGTGGTCATGAGTCCGGCGATGGGCATCATGGCGGCCATGGCTTTGATGCTTTCGCGCTGGGCTTTGAGGTGTTCTTCGGCGGCGCGTTCGAAGACGGCGACCTGGCGGTCTTCGCGTCCGAAGGCTTTGACGACGGCGATGCCGGAGAGGTTCTCTTGCGCGATGGCGGAGACGCGGTCGAGTTTTTGCTGGGCGGCGGCGGTGGTGCGGCAGAGGGCTTTTGCGATGCGGCCCATGAGAAGCATCATGGCGGGGTAGGGGATGAGGGCGAGGAGTGAGAGGCGCCAGTCGATGGAGACCATCATGGCGAGGGCGGCGACGAAGGCGACTGGTGTGTTGATGATGTTGAGGAATCCGGGGCCTAAGAGGACGCGGACGTTCTGGAGGTCGGTGATGGATTTGTTGAGGATGTCGCCTGCGGTGTGGATGGCGAAGAATGAGGGTGGGTGGCGGAGGCGGCGGCGGAAGAGGTCGGTGCGGATTTCGTATTCGATGTCGCGTCCGGCGTAGAAGATGGTGGTGCGAGAGATGATGCGGACGGTCATGCCGGTGAGGGCGAGTGCGAGGATGGCGAGGCAGGAGGTGATGAGGTCGTCGCGGGCGTCGTTTTCGATGGCGGTGATGGCGCGGCGGGTCATCCAGGGGATCCAGATTCCGGTGGCGGTGGTGAGGAGGAGGAAGATTCCGCCGACGAGAAAGCGCGGCCAGTGGTTGATGGCGTAGGCCCAGAGGCTGAAGGTGGGCATGGGCTCGGCGATGTTGGCGGGCGGATTTGTGGTGGCGGATGGCATGTGGGTTCAATCGGGCCAGGGTGCGACTGACGGCGCGACGGGTTGCGCGGCGGGTTGCACGACGGGCGGGGCGCACCATAGCGGTGGCTTGCACGGGCGACAAGCGCGGGGTAGCAGGTTATGCCATGATGAACAGAATCTTCACGACGGGTAGTGTTGTTGCGCGCGGACTTGCAGGTGAACGGGGGCGGGCGTGGCGATTGGTCGCGCGTGCGTTGAGGGGGCTGGCGACGGCGTTGGTGATGCGGGTGGTGATGGCGGCTGTGATGGGTCTGGTGGCGGGTGTGGTGGCGATTCCGATGACGGCGCGGGCAGAGGTCACGAAGGGGTATCATCTTGGGTACGAGCAGCTCTTTTCGGCGGTGTGTCGGTATGTGCGGCTTGATCAGGGTGGGACGCTGGTTGAGCGGGATAGTGAGGCGGGGTTTGTGATTTTTACGTGGAAGCGCGACCGCGAGAGCAAAGAGGTGCGGGGTACGTTTGAGTTTGTGCGGCGCGATGGGGGCGACAAGCCGACGATCGATTTGAAGCTGACGATTTCAGATGCTCCGAAGTACATTGAGGAGTTTTTCTTCGACGGGCTGACGAAGAAGTTGAAGAAGGAGTACCCAGACAGCGAGGCGAAGTGAGGGGGGGAAGATGGCGTGGATGCTGTTTGTCGATGAAAGTGGTCACAGCGAGGGTGCGTCGCCGTACGAAGTGCGCGGGGGGGTTGCTTTGCCCGACCGCCAAGTGTGGTCGTTTGTGCGGGCGATGCAGCGACTTGAACTTGATAACTTTGGGGTAGCGCTGCACTCGATTGGGAAGGAAATCAAGGGGGCGAAGCTTCTGGAGCGAAAGCGGTTCAAGTGGGCCCCGTCGCACGAGGTGTTCAATCCAGCGGCCCGACGGCACTTCGCAAACGCATTTTTGAACGACACGCTGGCTGGGCGTGCTCCGACGCGCGAGGGGTTCGCGGCGTACGGTCAAGCGTCGATTGAAATGGCGCGCGGTGTGGTCGAGTTGATGGGGAAGCACGGGGCGCACCTGTTTTCGGCGATCTCGGAACGGGATGCGAGGCGCGAGCTTCCGCCGCCGGATGAGTTCCTGAGACGTGATTTCGCGTACCTGCTTGAGCGGTACTACCACCTGCTCGAAGAGACGCAGCAGCAGGGGTTGCTGGTTTTCGACGAAACCGAACGAGGGACGGATCGAAAATTTGCTCGCGGCTTGCAGCGCTACTTCGAGGCAACTGGCAACGGGCGTTCGCGGGCGGCTCGGGTGGTGCCTGTGCCGTTTTTCGTCTCGTCAGACATGGCGTATCCGGTTCAGGCTGCGGATGTCGCAATCTACGCGGTCAACCATGCGTTTCGGCTGAAAAACATGACCAAACCGACGCGGCCTGAGATTGAAAAGTTGCTGCTGAACGACCTAGTGAAGCTTCGGTATCAGTGCGTGATCGAGCGCGGCGACGAAGCACCCATGAGGTTACACTCAATGTTTTATGTGCCGCAACTCGGTTCGCGACGGTGAAGAAATTGGTCGCGCAGCAGTTGGTTGGGTTGTGCGAAAAAAAAGAGACGGCACGCTTTCGCCACCCTCGGAAGGCATGGCTCGGCCTAGCCGCCGATCATTTTCTACGGCAGGAGTTCGCGCGTTGCAAGGGGCTTTGGGCGATGGGGGGGGGCGTGCGGGGTTGGGTGCTGTGTGACGCATTGCGACGGTGAGCGCAGCGTGCTACGCGAAGGTATGTTTGACGCGTTGAAACTGAATGCCGTGGTCGTCGCGGTAGCCCTTACACTGAGCGGCTGCCTCAAGGTGGATGGTCCATTCACCGCGACGGCGGAATGCCCCAAAACCGAGTGCGCGCCCGCTGCGGGTGGTGGCGTCGCGGCTGCGGTCGAGGCTGCTGCTCCGGTCGATGAGGGGACGCCGAAGACCGGCGGTCATCTGCGGATGATCATGCCGGTCGAGCCGCCGACCCTCAACAACAACACCGACGGGTCGGACCTTTATTCAGTCTCGATTGGCCGGCACATCGTGCAGCATCTCGTTGATGCCGACCCGAACACGGTGGATTTGAAGCCGCAGCTTGCCGAGCGGTGGGAGTTTTCACCCGACAAGAAGGTGTTGACGTTTTACCTGCGCAAAGGGGTGAAGTTTCACAACGGCGACCCGTTTACCGCCGACGATGTGGTGTTCACCTACAAGGCGGTGATGGAGCCGAAGCACAACACGACGCGGTATCGCGGCGTGATGAACGAGCTTGAGACGGTCGAGAAGGTTGATGAGCACACGGTGCGTTTTGTGTGGAAGAAGGCGGCGTCGCTGAGTCTGTCGTGGGCGGGTTACCTGCATATTTTGCCGAGCAAAGCCTATACGGCGCCGGGGCCCGATGGGGTGGTGCCGGAGTTCAATACGCATCCTCTCAATCGGGCGCCGATTGGCACGGGGCCGTACAAGTTTGTCGAGTGGAAGACTGGCGACTACATCGCGATTGAGCGCGACCCGAACTACTGGGATGCGAGCGACCCGTCTTACATCGACCGCATCACGTTCAAGGTGATTACCGACGACACGACGGCGTTGCAGGTGTTCAAGCGGGGCGACGCCGACCTTATCACGATGACGGCGGAGCAGTGGCATCAGGAAGGCGAGCGGTTCAAGCGCGACGAGAAGTACAAGGTGGTGAGTTTTTATCGTCCGTCGTTCAATTACATCGGGTGGAACACGCGCAAGCCGCCGTTTGACGATGCGCGGGTGCGTACCGCGATGACGTGGGCGACGAACCGCGAGGCGATTGTCGAGACGGTGCTGCGCGGGCTTGCGCGGGTGATTGAGTATAGCCAGGTGACGCAGCCTGAGTTTAACGATCCGTTCTTGCCGGTGAGAAAGTATGACCCCGAGAAGGCGCGGGCGTTGCTTGCCGAGGCGGGGTGGAAAGACAGTGACGGCGACGGGCTGATCGACAAAGATGGCAAGCCGTTTACGTTTGAGTTTCTGGCGACGGCGAGTAACCCCGCGTTGATGCAGATCGTGCAGATATTGCAAAACGATTTGAAGCAGCTTGGCATCACGATGGAGATTCGGACGTACGAGTGGGGGACGTTTATCGACCGGGTGCGTAAGGGCAATTTCGAGGCGTTTTCGGCGGGGTGGCGACTGGGGAGCGACTTTGACCCGTATGACCTGTTTCACAGCACGAGCGCGACGGGTGGGGCGAACTACACGGGCTTTAGCCATGCCGAGACCGATGCGCTGTGCGAGCGGATACGGGTCGAGTTTGACGACGCGATGGTGGCGAGTCTGTCGCGGCGGTTGCATGGGATACTCTACAGCCAGCAGCCGTACACGTTTCTCGTGCAGTCGCAGGCGAATGCGGTGGTGTCGAAGCGGTTGAACGGGGTGCGTGCGCTTCCGCTCAATGAGCTGACCGACACGCGCAAGTGGTGGTTCGCGGAGTAACGCGTTTATCGGGGTGTGAGCCTTATGCAGTACCTGCTTCGCCGATTTGCCGTCATGATACCGACCATCATCGGCATCTCGATCATCACGTTCGCGGCGGTGCGTCTGATTGGGCGCGACCCGGTGCTCGACCAGCTCGAGCAGAGCATGGGGCGCGGTGTGACGCAGGAGGTGATTGAGGAATACAAAGAGCGGCGCGGGTACAATAAGCCGATCGCGGTGCAGTACGTGATGTGGTTTGGCAAGGCGGTGACGGGCGATTTTGGTACGTCGGTGAAGGATAATCGTCCGGTTGGTGAAAAGCTGGTCGAGCGGGTGCCGGTGACGCTGCTGTTGTCGGGGTTGTCGATTCTGCTGATTTATCTGTTTGCGATACCGATTGGGGTGTGGTCGGCGGTGCGCAAAGATACGCGGGCCGATCGAGCGGCGACGACGGCGTTGTTCATGCTGTATTCGCTGCCGAACTTCTGGGTGGCGACGCTGGCGATTTTGCTATTTTGCGGCGGCGACTATTTTGATGTGTTTCCGGCGGTGGGGTTGAGTTCGCAAGATGCCGAGAAGCTGGCGTTTTTGCCGTGGCTCGCCGACCGGGTGATGCACCTCGTGTTGCCGGTGTTTTGTCTCACGTATGCGGGGCTTGCGTATGTGTCGCGGTATCAGCGGGCGGCGATGGTCGAGGTGATTGCGCAAGACTTTATGCGGACGGCGCGGGCGAAGGGGCTGCCTGAGCGGCTCGTGGTTTTCAAGCATGGGTTGCGCAATGCGCTGATACCGATAGCGACGCTTGCGGGCACGCTGTTGCCGGCGCTGTTTGGTGGGTCGGTGATTGTGGAGCGGATATTTGAGATTCCGGGCATGGGGCGGTTGAGTTTCGAGGCGGTGCTGACGGGTGACACCGACATGGTGATGGCGGTGACGCTGGTGGCGGGTGTGACGACGATGATTGGGTTGCTGTTGACGGATATCATCTATGTGCTCGTGGACCCGCGCATCGCGCTTGGTGGAGGGCGGTCATGAGCGAGCGGAGTTTTGGGGCGCGGTTTGCGCGCAACAAGCCGGCGATGTTTGGCGGGTTTCTCGTGGCGATGATGTTTGGGCTCGCGATCTTTGCCGATGTGCTGGCGAGCAATCGTCCGTTCGTGCTGCGGTACGAGGGGAAGACGACGTATCCGTTTTTCTTTGATTACCCCGAGTTCACGGGGGTGTACGACTTCAAGACGCTGGTGCCGAAGTTCAAAGAGGGCGACATGGCGATTTTTCCGCTCGTGCCGTACGCCCCTTACGAGACGGCCCCGCGGCAGCGGTTGTTGCCGCCGTCGTCGGCGCACTGGCTGGGGACGACCGAGGTTGGTGGCGATGTGTTGGCGCGGATGATTCACGGGGCGCGGGTGTCGCTGATGGTGGGGCTTATCGCGGTGGGTTTGTCGGTGATGATTGGCATCGCGCTGGGGGCGCTTGCGGGGTATGTCGGGGGGTGGGTTGATACGGCGGTGACGCGGCTTATCGAGGTGATGCTGTCGTTTCCAGAATTGTATCTGCTGTTGGCGATTCTGGCGGCGGTGAAAAAGCCGTCGATCGTTTACATCATGCTGGTGCTGGGGTTTACGCGGTGGACGGGTATCGCGCGGTTGTTGCGGGGTGAGGTGATCAAGCTGCGTGAGCGCGAGTTTGTGCTGGCGGCGCGGCTTCTGGGAGCGTCGGGGATGCGGGTGTTCGTGCGGCACATTTTTCCGAATGCGATGGCGCCGGTGCTGGTGGCGGCGACGTTTGGTGTTGCGAACGCGATATTGCTCGAGTCGTCGCTGTCGTTTCTGGGGCTTGGGGTGCAGCCGCCGACGCCGTCGTGGGGCGAGATGCTCGACCAGGGGCGGCGATATGTGTCGTTTGCGTGGTGGCTCGTCGTGTTTCCGGGTTTGATGATTTTTTTGACGGTGACGGCGTACAACCTGCTTGGCGAGGGTCTGCGTGATGCCGTTGACCCGCAGCAGATTGGCAGGGGCAGTAAATGAGTGGGCAGAGCCTGTCGTCGAAACACGCTTCGATGCATGCGCCGTCGCCGCGCACGATTGTGCTTGATGTGGATGGGCTGACGACTGAGTTTCCGGGACGGGGGCGGCCGGTGCTGGCGGCGGACGGGATTTCGTTTGTGGTGCGGGCGGGTGAGACGCTGGCGCTCGTGGGTGAGTCGGGTTGCGGCAAGAGCATGGCGTCGCTGGCGATTTTGAACCTTGTGCCGAAGCCGGGAAAGATCAGCGCGGGTCGGGTGGTGTTTCAGGGGCAGGATGTGTTGAGGCTGGCGCCGGAGGCGATGCGCAAGCTGCGCGGTGATCGCATCGGGATGATTTTTCAAGAGCCGATGACGGCGCTGAATCCGGTTTATACGGTGGGTGAGCAGATTGCAGAGGTGCTGCGGTACCATCGGGGGATGAAGCCTGCGGAGGCGATGGAGCGGGCTGTTGCGGCGCTTCACGAGGTGGGCTTGCCCGATGCGGAGCGGCGTGCGGGGTATTATCCGCATCAGTTGTCGGGTGGGCAGCGGCAGCGGTGCATGATTGCGATGGCGCTCGTGCTTGAGCCAGAGCTTGTGATTGCCGATGAGCCGACGACGGCGCTCGATGTGACGGTGGCGGCGCAGGTGCTCGATTTGTTGCAGGCGCTTTGTAAAAAGAAGGGCGCGGCGCTGATTTTGATAACGCACGATTTGGGGCTTGTGGCCGAGTATGCCGACCGGGTGTGCGTGCTGTATGCGGGCAAGGTGGTTGAGACGGCGACGGTGTACGATTTGTT
>CAZXXB010000011.1:5586-12004 GCA_964644185.1 uncultured Myxococcota bacterium | reverse complement strand
AACCGCGACGCGCGGCTGCCGGTGATACCGGGGCGGGTGCCGAATCTCGACGAGTTGCCGCCTGGGTGTGCGTTTGCCGAGCGGTGCGCGCATGTGAAGGCTGAGTGTCGCGCGGTGGCGCCACAGTTGAAGTTGGCGGTGAGTGGGGTTGACCCGGCGAACCCTGATGCGCATCGGTTTCGGTGTGTGTTGCCCGCCGCGGGAGGTGCCGTATGAGCGGGCAGGGGGCATCGACGGCGCCGTTGTTGCGCATCACGAATCTGTCGAAGCGGTTTGGTCTTGGGCAGACGTTGTTTGGTAAGCCACGGCAAGAGTTGCACGCGCTGCGCGGTGTGACGGTCGATGTGATGCGGGGCGAGACGCTGGGTCTCGTGGGTGAGTCGGGTAGCGGCAAGTCGACGGTGGCGCGTGTGGTGATGCAGCTTTATGCGCCGAGCGGGGGCACGGTTGAGCTGGATGGGGTGAACCTGCATCGTGCGAAGTCGCGTGCCGAAGACAAGGCGGTGAAGCGGCGGTTGCAGATGATTTTTCAAGACCCTTATGCGTCGCTGAATCCGCGAATGAGTATTGGTGAGGCGATCAAGGAGGGGATGACGATTCACGGACTTGAGCCCGCGGGTGGTCGTGATGCGCGCGTGGCGGAGTTGCTGGCGGCGGTGGGTCTGGGGCCCGACTTTGCGCAGCGGTATCCACATGAGTTGTCGGGTGGGCAGCGGCAGCGGGTGGGTATTACGCGGGCGCTTGCGGTCGAGCCAGAGATGATCATTGCCGACGAGGCGGTGTCGGCGCTCGACGTGTCGGTGCAGGCGCAGGTGCTGAATCTGTTGAAAGACCTGAAGAAGGCGCACCGGCTGACGTACATTTTCATCAGCCACGATTTGCGGTCGGTGGCGTTTATCTCGGATAGGATTGCGGTGATGTATCTGGGGCGGCTCGTTGAAGTGGCCGACACCGAGCGGCTGTTTACGGCGCCATGGCACCCTTACACGCAGATGCTGCTGGGGGCGCGGTTTGTTGAAGACCCGGCACGGCGGTCGGGTGATGTGAATGCGGCGGAAAATCGGCATCGCATTCGCGGTGAGATTCCGTCGGCGATGAATCCGCCGAGTGGGTGTCCGTTTCATCCGCGGTGTGGGCGTGCGTCAGATTTGTGCAAGGCGACGATGCCTGAGTTGAGCGCGAGCGAGGGGCGGCTCGTGGCGTGCCATCACCCGGGTGTGTGAGTCTGCGAGGTGTTAGTGTTGTGGGTGGAGGTGTCTCGGTCAGGAGACTGGCGCAGGGCGAAGGTGGCGGCGATGGCGGCGACGATGAGCAGGGCGATGCCGCGCGGGGTGCTTGCGAGAAAGAGATCACCGAGGCCGAAGAGTGCGCCGTAGAGGGCGATGATGGCGGCTGCGAAGCGGGCGATGAGGGGCAGTGCGGTGCCGCGATGGGGTGAGGTGTCGCCGGGGCTGATTTGCGCGCGGATGCGGTTCCAGCCTGGGCCGGGTGGGGCGACGGTGGTGTAGAAGCGGGTGAGGGTTTCGGTGGGTTCGGGGCGGGTGAGAAGTGTGACGGTGAGCCAGACGAGGGTTGAGCCGACGAGGGTGGGGTAGAGGGTCGCCTCGAAGCTGAGTTTGCCGACGTAGAGCGGGTTGGCTGTGCCGAAGAGGGTGGGCGTGCTGGCGGCGGTGAGGGCGAGGCCGATGAGGGTGCTGGCGACGAGAGCAGCGAGTTCGCTAAAGGCGTTGACGCGCCACCAGAACCAGCGTGCGAGGGTGACGAGGCCGAGTCCGCTGCCGATGGCGAGTAGAAACTTCCATGCGGCGCCGACGGTTTGCATCTGGGCCATGGTGATGACCGAGAGGGCCATGAGGGCGATCATGGCGAGGCGTGAGGCGAAGAGTAGCTCGCGTTCGCTGGCGTCGCGGTGGATGAGTGGGCGGTAGATGTCGCTGACGAGGTATGAGGCGCCCCAGTTGAGTTGGGCGTCGATGGTGGACATGAAGGCGGCCATGAGTGAGACGGCCATGAGTCCGAGCAAGCCTTGGGGCAGCACGGTTTGCGCGAGGGCGACGTAGCTTGCTTCGCGGTCGAGGTTTGGGTGTTCGTCGAGTGGAAAGACGATGAGGGCTGCGAGGGCCGCGAGTATCCACGGCCATGAGCGCAAGACGTAGTGGGCGAAGCAGAACCATGCGGTGGCGTAGAAGGCTTCGCGTTCGTTTTTTGCGGACGCCATGCGCTGGATGATGAGTCCGCCGCCGTCGCTGTATTTTTGGGCCCACCAGAGGACGCCGACGTAGGTGAGGAAGGTGGAGAAGGGGAGGAGGACGGAGTCGGCGTCGGGGATGAGGTGGATGTAGCTGCGGTCGGGGTAGAGCAGGGCGAGTTTTTGTGGGATCGCGGTGAGGCCGCCGACGTGTTGGACGGCGTAGACGGCGAGGAGGATGGCGCCGAGAAGTGCGAGGCCGAATTGGGCGAATCCGGTGCGGGACATGGCGGCGAGGCCGCCAGGGAGTGCGTAGGCGGCGACGAGGGCAACGCAGACGGCGGCGGTGAGCCCGCCCACTGCGTCGCCGGGCAGGGGCCAGAGGTCGCGCAGGGTTGTGAGCCGATCGGCACCGAGCAGGACGGTGGGGTCGAAGAGGACGGCGGCGATTTTTGTCATGGCGAGCATGGACCAGCCGATGACGAGGGCGTTGACGGGTACGGCGAAGTAGAAGGCTTTTGCGGTGCGTAGCACCTCGGCGGGTTTGCCGTGGTAGCGGAGCGCAATGAGCGATGCGTCGGTGGTGACGCCGCTTTTTCGCCACATGCGAGAGAAGAAGATCGCGGCGGCGAGGTGGCAGAGGCCCATGTTCCACCACAGCCAGTTACCGGCGACGCCGTCTTGCGCGACGAAGCCGGTGACGGCGAGTGGGGTATCGGCTGAAAAGGTGGCGGCGACCATCGAGGTGCCGGCTACCCACCAGGGGAGCGAGCGTCCGGCGACGAAGAATTGGTCGAGCGACTGGGCCTGTTTTTTGCGGGCGAGCCAGAGCGAGTAGGCGCCGAGCGCGGTGATGTAGAGGGCGACGACCGCCCAGTCGAGCGTCCGCATGCCCTCACCCCCGATGCGCTCGGCACATTGGCTCGCTGCGCGGGCTTATGCCTTGCGGTTGAGCATGTCGACGAGGCGCGGCACGGCGTAGGTGGAGATCTTGTTGATGTAGTCTTTGTCGTTGCCGTGACCGGCGGCCCTGGCGGCGGCGTTGACGAGCAGCGACTTGTCGCCGCCGAACTTTTCTTTGACGGTCTCGGTGACGGCGTAGAGGGCGAGAAGCTGGCTGTTTTTGCGCTTGGCGAGGCGGCCTGCGAGCTGCTCGACGGTCTCACCTTCGGCGCGGTCGAGGCGGGTCGCCAATTCTTGCGCGAGGGCGGCCTTACCGCCGAATTTTTCTTTCACGACGGCGAGCGGGGTTTTGGCGGCGGCGGCTGGTTTGACGGGGCCACGCTTTTTGAGAAATGCCTTCTTTGTCATGATCGATTCCGCGTCGCCTCAGAAGCACCCATGCGATGCGGCATCGGCTGGGCTGTCGGCGCTTTTTCTCGTGCGCACCTGCACCGTGCAAGCGATCGTCGCGAGAGTTTGTGTGCGCTTCCACTTGGGTTCGACGCGGGCGGCGAGATAGCACGGTCGCGCGTGGCACTCAAGCGGTGCGGGGTGGCGCGTCAGTCGGTGGGGGCGAAGTTCTGGGCGAGTTCTGCGAGGTTGACGTCGGGAAATGGCGAGTAGGGCGGGTAGAAGTAGCCGTGGCGGGAGAAGAATCCGTAAAGAAAGACGAAGCGCGAGGTGTAGAGCAGGTTGCGGTGGTCGTCGTGGTCGGCAAATCGAATGTTGTTTTGGGCGTCGCGCTGGATGGCGGCGATGCCGAGTGGGGTGCCGTCGGCGGCGAGGGATATCCACGGGGCGTTTGAGTCGACGACGAGCCAGCCTTTTTGGGTTTTGACTTCGCTGATGGCGTGGGAGCGGACCTTTGACGAGAGGAAAGTGATGAAGACGGGTGCGTTGTCTTCGCGGATGAAGGCGAAGATGTGGCGGACCTCGTAACCGAGCGAGGCGAGGGCTTTTTCGATGACGCGGCTGCGGTCGAAGCACATTCCGTGGCGGGCTTCGTAGAGTTGGCGGGGTTCGCGGGGGGCGCGTTTGGGTAGCGAGCGCTGGAGTGGGGCGATGTCGAGCACGGCGCGTTGCACGGCGCGTATGGTGGCGATCTCTTCGTCGAATGAGGTGGTGCTGGTGCGCGGTTTCAGCGTTGGGGGAGAAATCTGGCGAGGTATTCACGGTCTTCGTCGGTGACTTCGACGCTGACGTTCTGGGTGGCTGCGAAGGCGAAGAGTGCGAGCGTCGCGGCGGCGCATGCGGCGGTGAGGTAGACGAGCAGCTTACGCGGGGTGGTCATGCGGCGAGGGTCTCTTGCGATTAGCGGGCCGAGACGATGTAGGCGCGCGAGAGGTCGCCGGGGGTGTTGGCGACTTCTCCGGGTTCAACTTTGTAGTGCTTTTCGAGGGCGGCCTTGAGCTGGGCGTCTTGCGCTGCTGGTCCGACGACGGAAAGCATGAGTCCATCGCCCTTGACGCGGAATCCGACGGGTAGGAGGCCAGCGCGGCGGGTGTCGGTGAAGAAAGCCTGAATGGCGGCGTCGCGGAATTTTTCGGTTTCGCGGCCAGCGGCGACGGCGGCTTCGCGCTGTTTGATGTAGCCGGTCGATTCGGTGGCGGATTCGCGCAGTTGGGTGACTGCTTCGCGCAGAATCGCGGCGTAGGTGCGCAGGGGTGCGAGGGCAGGTTCGAGGTCTGCGACGTCGCATGCGGGCAGGGGTTGCGAGAGGGGCAGGTCGCCCATCTCGACGGGTTTTGGGGCGTCGGCGGGGTCGCGGTATGAGACGTGGCGTCCGAGTATGTAGTGTTCGAGGCGGTTTTGTTCGGGGACGCGGCGGTAGGCGTCGATGAGGATGGGTTCGGGTGACTCGGTGAGGGCGCGCAGAAGCATTTCGCCGCCGACGTCATCGGCGGGGGCCTGGAATTCGAAGCGGACTGTGTTGAGGTCTCCGCGTTGCTCGATGGGTCCGACGCGGAGGGAGATTTCGGTGTTTGGGAAGCGGGCTTTCAGCATGCCGCCGATGAGCGAGCCGGTTTTTTGTTCGTTGGCGGGTTCGAGTTTTTGTTGTGCGGCGGTCCAGTCGGTGAGGCGGGTGCGGGTGGTGCTGATTTCTTTGAGTAGGGTTTCGGCTTCGGGGCGGAGTTTGGTGACTTCGGCGCGCAGGGTGTTGCACTCGGATTCGAGGGCGGGGTCGCGGGTGTTGCAGGCGGTGGTGGTTGCGGTGAGGGCGAGGGCGCAGAGCATCATCGCGACGAGGCGCGCGGTGATGCGGAACTGGGCTTTGAGGTAGTCTTTGGCGCGGATCAGCATCATCACGGTTGGGGGTTTGATGCCGAACTCGGTCATGGTGAATTCGTGTGAGCCTGCGACGATGAGGGTGTCGCCAGATTGCGAGGCCTCGACGGGCAGGCTGAAGTCGCGGGTGACGCCGTGGAACGTGACGGAGGCGTTGACGGTGTTGCGGGTACCGGCGATGGGGTTGACGCCTTTGAGGGCGATGGTGATGTCGGGGTAACGATTGGCTTCTGTCCAGCCCCAGACGTGGGGGTCGGCGTCGGACTTTTCGGCTTTGAACGATTTTACGGGGACGCGGAGGGTGCCATTGAGTGTAGATGGTGAGTCGTAGTCGAACTCGCCCTCGACTCCGCGCGAGGTGGCGCTCATGGGGTGGAGGGTGGTTTGGACGTGATAGAGAAACTCGCTGTCGCGGGTGTCGATTTTGAACTTCATGTTGACGCAGTCTTACCGCGTTGGATGTGGGGCGGTAAAGCGGGTGGGGTGGCGCGGAGGCGAAAAACTCGTGGAGGGGGGCGGAGGGAAAAACGAAAAAGCCCGGCAACCTGTTGAAGGTGCTGGGCTTTTTGCCGCGTATCGCGTGGTAGGTGGTGAGGGGATCGAACCCACGACCCGCGGATTAAGAGTCCGCTGCTCTACCAACTGAGCTAACCACCCACACGGGCTACGAAACGCGTTGCCTCGTAGCCGAAGCCCATGACAGGCCCCGACGCGGACGCGCGACATAGCAACGTCACGCACTTCGGTCAACAGGTGTCGCGGCGAAATGGGCTCGTGGGCGAACGTGAGGGGCCGTCGTAGATGAAGTCGCGCGCAAAGCTGCGGATGAAGCGTCCGGCGAGGACGTGGAAGACGCGGATGCGGGCAAGGGTTTGGGGCGAGAGTTGTCCAGACGGGATAAAGACGAGCTTGTGTCCGTAACGGGCGGCGATGGCCTGCCAGCGGGCGCGTGGTGGGCGCGGGGCAACGACAACGATGATGCGTTCAAGGCTGTACTCGATG
>CAZXXB010000011.1:2478-5519 GCA_964644185.1 uncultured Myxococcota bacterium | reverse complement strand
TGGTAGCTGAGGAGGAAACCGCCGTAGGTGCAGCGGGCGATGCCGGGGCCGATGTTGCCGTTCGCGGGGTCGGTGGCGAAACAGGCGAGGTCGCCTTCGCCTTCGTGCTCGCCCTGCCATGTCATGGTGTGGGGGTAGCGTTCGGGGCCGCGCGCGGCGGCATCGGTGGGTTCGTCGTCGAAGAGCATGACGACGCTGCCGACTTTGCCTTTGAGGGGTTGCTCGCTGCGCACGTAGAGGCGTGACTCGTGCCAGTTGCGCAACGTCTCGCGGATGTCGATGCCGTCGTGAAGTGAGGTGGTGAAAGGTAGCGAGCGGGTCTGTTCGGCTGTGAGAATCGAGGTGGCAACGCGCTGGATGCGTCCGGAGACTTGTTCGAGGGCGAGGTCTTCGGGTGGGTACGAGCAGGTGTAGTGGGACGGGTCGCCGTCGTCGTTTGCGCGAGCACCTTCGGCACGGCGGCGGTTTTTGAGCAGACGCAGGATGTTGCGGCGTTTTTTTTGCAGGAGGCGGCGGAACCGGACGCGGCGAACGCGGTCGTGGAGGTCTTCGATGCGCAGGCGAAGGATGTCGAGATCGGGGGTTTCGGTCTGAAAGGGGTAGTCGGTGCCGAGGTGGTAGAGATGCCACGCGAGGTTGTCGTCGGCGGCACCGCGAGCGGCGGTAATGAGGGTGAGCAGGTCGGGGGTGAGGGCGCCTTCGAGCAGGGCCTGGTTGCGGGCGAATTGAAAGAGCACGTCGAGCATACGCGGTGGGGTGTCGAGGTTGTCTTCGCGTTCGCGGGCGAGGGCGGCGGCACGGGCGAGGTCGAGTTGCAGGGCGGTGCGGTCGAAGCGCGCGAGGGTGCCGCGTGCGCGCTGGGCCTCGTAGGCTGACGAGATGTATCCGGGTTCGGCGAGCACTTCGCGCGAGGCATCGGGGTGAAGGTGAAAGACGGCGACGCCCGTGCGGCGCGATGGGGTGAGGGGTTGCACCTGTGGGGCGGCGAGGGCTTCGAGCACGCCGTCGAGGTGCCATGCTCCGAGTACGCAGAGAATGCGGGTGTAGGTTTTTGCGAGCGATTGCAGGCGAAAGGCCATGTGGCGCTCGCGCAGTGTATCGGCGGGAACTTCGACGCGGTTATGACGCGCGGTCTCGGCGGCATTCAGCAGTGCGCGGGTGTAAGCTGCGTAGCCGATGCGAATGATGGCGGTTGAATCGGGGACGCGCTCTACGGTGAACGGGTAGCCCTCAACGTCGGCGTCAATCGCCTCAACGGGAATCGCGTTGTCGAGGGCGCGACGGGCAGCTTCAACGATGGGGTCGGCGGGCTCGATGAGCAGGTGAACGAAGCGGTTGTCGGCCTCGGGGTAGCGAATCACCGAGAGCAGTGGCAGTCGTTCAATGGCGCGAGTGAAGGCTGAGGCGAGCGTGCGCGGTAACTCGATGGCGACGCAGTCGGGGCGTAACTCGTCGAAGGCTCGGGCGACGGCGGCGGCGAATTCGGCGCGCTGGTGGACGATGGGGAAGAAATGGATGTTGTCGCGCTGGAAGCCTGTGTGGGTGATGGCTTCGACGCGCGGCTCTTGCATGGTTGCGGCCAGGGTTGAGGTGGGTGACGCTTAGCCGCGACGGTCGTCGCGGGCGGGGGTGCGCGGCGTCGGGCGGTTGAGGTCGGCGACGGTGACGAGGGCTTCGGGGTTGTCGGTGTAATGGCGGTAGAGCTTTAGCACCTTGCGAACATAGTCGCGGGTCTCGGCGATGGCGGGCACGCCTTTGACGCGTTCGACGCGACCGTGTCCGGCGTTGTAGGCGGCGACGATAAGGCGTGGGGTGCCGCCAAATTTGTTGGCGAGGTAGCGCAGGTATTTTGTTCCGCCGAGGATGTTGTCGCGGGGGTCGAAGGCGTCGATGACGCCCATGTCGCTTGCGGTGCCGGGCATGAGCTGCATGAGGCCCTGCGCGCCTTTGGGTGAGACGGCGTTGCGGTCGAAGTCGCTCTCGGCGGTGATGACGGCGAGAATGAGGGCGACGGGGATGTCGTGCAGGCGGGCGGCCTCGCGGATGTGGGGGAGGTATTCTTCGAGGTCGGCCTTGCGCACGGTGTCGGTGACGCCGCCGCGATGGCGGGCGATGCCGCTGCCGTTGTCGTCGAAGCTGCGCAGGGTGACGCGCTCGACGCGACGTGACGAGCCCGAATCACCGCTGAGCGAACGGCAGTGGGGGCCCTTCCAGATGTTGGTGTATTCGACTGAGGTTTCGCCGCCCCAGGTTTCGGTGCACTTGTATGTTTCGGCGTGGGCGAGGCTGGGTGACGACGCAGCGAGGGCAGCGAGCGCGACGACGCGAACTGCAAACGATGTTGCACGAAGCGCGCGTAGAGATGTGGCCGAACGGGTCGTGGTCGTCATGTTGGTGCGAGCCAAACTGCCCGCCGCGCGTGCGCAGCGAGCAGAACACGGTGCGAGTAGACACCAGAACGTCGTGCCAGGCAATCAATTCGCCGCGCACGCGACTCAGGTGCGGCGCCGACGACGGGCTACCAACGCGAGCGCGGCAAGCCCGACGAGTGCTGTCGCGGATGACCCGCTGGAGTCGCCCCCGGCCGCGCAGCCCGACGATCGTCGTCGTCATCGTCGTCGTCATCATCGTCGTCATCGTCATCGACCGAGGGGAACTCGTCATCCACGATGCAGACGAGGGTTGCAAGATCGCAGATGAGGCCGGTTGCGCAGTCGCGGTCGCTGGCGCATGCGGCGCCTTCGCCGGCGCCCGAATCGGCACCGAACTGGCAGGTGAAGATATCTTCGTTGCAGACGTATCCGGCGCGGCAGTCGTCGTCTTCGCGGCAGAATTCTCCGGTCAGATCGTCGTCGTCGCCCGCTGCGTCGTCGGCGTCGCTTGCGGCGTCGTCGTGACGCCGGTCGGGGTGCGCGCGCAGATGGAGGTCGCCCCATGACCGATTTTCCCGCCCCCACCCTCAAGGTGCCCGCCGACTGGGATCGCAGCGGCCTGCCCGGCTGGACCTACCGCTCGCCCGCGCTGTTCGCATTGGAACGCGA
>CAZXXB010000011.1:405-2455 GCA_964644185.1 uncultured Myxococcota bacterium | reverse complement strand
CCTGGGCGCCGGCGCAGACGAGTCCGCTCTCGCAGGGGATGGTTTGCGAGCAGGGCTCACCGGGGCCTGCGGGGCCTGCGCTGTCGTCATCGTCGTCGTCGTCGCCAACGGTTGAGCAGTCACCGCCCGCGGGGTAGCAGACCTGAATACCGGCGTTGGTGTTGACGCAATCGAAGCCTGAGGGGCACGAGCCCGCGCCACTGCAGGTTTGTGTGCAGGCGCCGGCGAAGCTCGAAAGCTGAATGCAGAGGCCGGTGTTGCACTCGTTGCCGTTGCTGCACGCGTCGCAGAGCCCGCCCGAGGTGGAGGAGCCGCCGTCGTCGGTATCAACGCAGGCTGATTGTCCACCGCTCTGGACGACGCAATCGAAGCCGCTCGCGCAGTCGGTGGCGGTGGCGCAGGTTTCGCTGCAGAGTTTTCCGCCGTTGGCGTCGGCGCAGATGCCTTCATCGCAGTCGGTGTTGGTGGAACAGGGGCTGCCGATGCTACCGGTCTCGGCGGGGTAGATGGCGCAGACGCCGGCGATGTCGTCGGGGTGGAGCGTGCGGCGGATGGTCTCGCCGGGGACGGCGGCGGGGTACATGGTGGCTTCGAAGATGTTGGGGACGTGGCCGAGGCCGAGGAAGTGGCCGACCTCGTGGGTTGTGATGTTGGCGGGGTCCATCTCGCCACGGGTGGGGTTGTTTGACCAGCGGTAGTCGACGCCGTTGAGGCGAATGTCGGCGTCGCCGATTTCACCGTTTTGGGGGTTGAAGCCGGGGGTGGTGACGCCGATGGTCTGGCTGCCGAGCTCGCGGGGCCAGTTTGACTCTATCCAGTAGACTTTGTTGGTGCCGTCGATGGCGGCGCTGTTGCTGGCGGTGGGGCCTGCGTAGCGGAATGTGATGAACGAGCACGAGACGTCTTCCCAGACCTGGAAAGAGGCTTTGATGGCGTCGATGTCGGAGTCGTCCGCGGCGATGTCAGCCGAGCCCGCGGCGTCGATGCGGTAATTGACGGGCATTGAGCGCTGGGGCCATTTGAGGTTGGGCGAGTTGGGGTTGCTCTGATTGACGCGAATCAGTTCGTAGGCGTTGGCGTCGAGGGCGAAGAGGGCGGCGAGGGTGAGAGCGAGTGCGCTTAGCGCGACGAGTGCGCGCGAGCGACGGCTGGGGGCGCGAAGGGTCGAAGTGATCGGGGTCGAAGTGATGACGTTCGGTGTGAGAATGTGACGTGTGCGCATGGGGCTGGCTCGCTTGGTTTTCTCAGGGGCGGGTGTGAGGCGTCGTGTGGGAAGCGTCGTGTGCTTGTGGCGCGGCGACGATTAGCGTGTCGCGGGTGTCGTGTCGGGGGCTGGTGATTTGACGGCGTCGGACTGGGTTTTGATGAGGCGGGTGTTGCGGGCGGCGTCTTGCATGGCCTGTGTGCGGTATCCGAGCGGCATTTCGGGGGCGGGTGCTTTGATCGCGGCGCGGATGTTGGTGAGGAAGGTTTTGAGCTCGACCGGCTGCGCGGCGAGTTTCACGTTGTCGGCGTTGACGTTGCCATGGTTGTGGGCGTCGCTGGTGGTGGGGGTTGAGCCGGGCTCGATGACGACGATTTTTCCTGAGGGGGTGGGCTCGACGAGGCCGAGACCGTCGAGGGGGCGGACGACGACTTTGCGGTTGAGTTTCACGTCGCGCAACACGATGAAGCGCGATTGTGCGAGTCCGGTGAGGAAGTAGAGATTGTCGCCGGTGCGGAGGAAGAGGACCACTTCCTGATCGGTGTCGAAGTCGGCGTCGCCGAGGACTTTTTGGCCGATGCCGTTGTGGATGCCGCCGAGTTGGCGGACGGTGATGGTGCTGTTGCCCGAGCCCTTGAGCCACGAGGTGACCTTGACGCTCGTGAGGGTGAAGATTTGCCCGTCGATGATCTCGGTGCGTTTGGCTACGACGGTGCCGTGAACGACGGCGTCGGCGTCGTGGGCGAGCTGGGCGTCGTTCATGCGAATTACGAGGGTCGCGTTGGCGTCGTGGGTGATGGCGAGTGAAGCGAGGGCGATTGCGGCGAGGCCCGTTGCGGTGGCGAG
>CAZXXB010000011.1:0-389 GCA_964644185.1 uncultured Myxococcota bacterium | reverse complement strand
GTGCGCATGGTTCGCGCGAAGGGTCTGGCTACGTTGAAGATTGCGTCGGTGATGAGCGGCATGGGGCAGGGTTCTCCTCGTTTGGCGGACGGGTGCTGCGGCACCTGCGTGCAGCGAAACAGACATATGACGCACGAAGAATCTCGTTTCGTCAACATGACGTGAGATTCATGTTTTGCGCATCATCGGATGGGTTGCGAAGGGCGCGCGAGAGGGGGCGCGAGAGGGGGGCGAGGAGCGGGCGCTGTAAGGCGGCACAGTCAGGGGTCGTCGGCGGTGGCGACGGCGTGTGCGAGGGCGAGGGTCATGAGCGCGAGGGCGACCCCGAGCGCGAAGCCCAGGGGGTGAATCTCGACGATGACGATGAGCCAGTAGAGCAGGGCGAGGGT
>CAZXXB010000010.1:29360-30857 GCA_964644185.1 uncultured Myxococcota bacterium | reverse complement strand
AAAGGCTTTTTTGTGACATTTTGCGCGTGTGAATACCCTACAAATGGGGGGTGTCCCCCCCCAAACCCCCCTCCCCCAAAAAGTAAAAAACCCCGGAAGCTCTCGCCTCCGGGGTCGTTCATCGCGTCTCAGCGAAAGGGAAAAACCTTCGCTCAGCCCTTCTTGCCAGCCTCGGCCAGCTTCTCGTCAATCTTCTGCTTGAACGCCTCAAACGGCTGCGCACCAACAAACTTCTCGCCGTTGATGATGAACGTCGGCGTACCCTGCGCACCAACCTGCTGCGCCAGCTTGTCATCGGCCTCGACCTGCGCGCGGTACTTGCCGCCATCGAGGTCTGCCGTGAACTTCGCCACATCGAGACCCACCTGCTTCGCGTACTCGATCAGATTCTCACGCTCGAGCGCCTTCTGATTCGCGAACAGCACGTCGTGGTATTCCCAGAACTTGCCCTGCGCATGCGCCGCCATCGACGCCTCAGCCGCAATCTTCGCATTGTTGTGAAACGGCAGCGGACGGTTCTTCCACACGAACTGAACCTTGTCGCCATACGCCTCTTTGATCTGCTTCACCGTCGGCACCACGCGCGAGCAGAACGGGCACTGGAACTCGCTGAACTCGAAAATCTTCACCGCCGCATTTGCCGGACCAAACGTCGGCGACGCACCCACCGCAATCTCAATCGGCTTCTCTTTCGGCAGGTTCGCCATCAGGTGCGCGTAAAGCTTGCTCTTGTCGCCGCCAACCTTCGGCAGCTCCGCCTCCGCACGCTTCAACTCTTCGTCAATCACCGTCTTGAACGACTCAAACGGCTGCGCACCCGACACGCGACGCCCGTTGACAAAGAAGTGCGGCGTGCCACGCGCGCCAACTTTGCTCGCATACGCGTTGTCGTCAGCCACGTGCTTCGCCGTCGCCGGATCATCAAGGTCCTTCTCAAACTGTGCCGTGTTGAGACCCAGGTCTTTCGCGTACTTCACAAGGCTCTCGCGGTCGAGCGCCTTCTGGTTCGCAAACAGCGTGTCGTGCATCTCCCAGAACTTGCCCTGCTTCTGCGCCGCATACGCCGCACGCGACGCCGGCTCGGCATTCTTGTGAAACGGCAGCGGAAGATGGCGGAAACCAATCCGCACCTTCGGCCCATACGCATCGGTAATCTGCTTGATCGTCGGCACCACGCGCGAACAGAACGGACACTCGAAATCGCTGAACTCGATGATCGTCACGAGAGCATCCGCCGGCCCTTTGAACGGCGTGTTCGCACCCGGCTCAACCGCCGCATACGCCGCAGGCTCTTTCTGCTGCGGCTGGTCACGCGGCTGCTCGCGCTTCGCTGGCTCTTTCGCCCCGCTCGCCACGATCATGTCGTAAAGCTTCGCACGCGGCGTACCCTTCGAAACCGCCTGCTTCGCCTTCGCCATCTCTTCATCAATCACAGCCTTGAACCGCTCAAACGGCTGCGCACCCGACAGGAACCGCCCGTTGATAAAAAACGCCGGA
>CAZXXB010000010.1:28009-29350 GCA_964644185.1 uncultured Myxococcota bacterium | reverse complement strand
CGCGACCACGCGCCAGCGTCTGGTCGGCCTTCACTCGCTCTTCCGCCGCCGGACTCGCGCGATCCGCCTCGAACTTCGCCATGTCGAGACCAACCTCGCCCGCGTACTTCTTCAGACTCTCTTCGTCGAGCTGCTTCTGATTCGAAAACAGCACGTCGTGGTATTCCCAAAACTTGCCCTGCTTCTCCGCCGCAAACGCCGCCTTCGCTGCCGGCATCGCGTTCTTATGAAACGGCAGCGGATTATGCTTGAACACCACGCGAACGTCGTTGCCGTACGTCTCGGCAATCTTCTTCATCGTCGGCGTCACGCGCGAGCAGAACGGACACTCAAACTCGCTGAACTCGACAATCGTCACCAGCGCATCCGCCGGACCTTTGAACGGCGAATCACCCACCGGCACGCTGTACACAGCCTGCGCAGGGTCGTTCGCCTTGCCCTCGGGCTTCTTCTCGTCGCCCGTGTCAATCACGCGCGCCTGCTCATCGGTCTTCGGCGACTTCTTCGCCGCGAGGTTGCCGATCACAAACCCGCCGACGCCGACCGCGATTGAAACCGCGACCCAAATCGCCGTTGAACTTGCGTTCGCCGGACCCTGCGCTTTTGCACCATGTGCTGCCATCTCGTAATTCCTCGTTTCGCCGTTAATTCTTCCAAGCCGTCGTTCGCCCGTAGCGGGCGACTCGCACACACATTCTCTCTCACCAGATGTCGTCAGCCGGGCACAATTAGCCCCGCCTACCTCGCGAGACTGCGCAACCTATCCACGGTCGCCCGTCCCGTCAACCCACTGCCCACTCACTTCAAAAAGAACGTCGTCGCGCTCGCATCACCACCCGACGACAACGCACCACCAAACAGCACAATCTGCGCCCGCTTCGAGTCGTACACCGCCATCGGACGTGTCCGCGCCGTCGGCGCCGTGCCGTTCACCGTCGGATTCGGAGAACTCCAGTTACTCGACCCAATCTCAATGAACACGTTCGACGTCAGCACGCTGCTCTGCTCACCACCAAGCGCGAAGGTCCGCCCCCGCCCGCCATGCCGAAACATCGCGTGATTGAACCGCTGCAGCGTCGTGCTCGTGCTCAACACCGCCCAGTCCGTACCCGACCAGTTGTAGCTCTGCCCGTTGCCACCCGTGACCCCATCGTTGCCACCAAACATCAACATCGTCGTCGTGCGCGCCACCATCTGCGCCCCATACCGTGCCGTCGGATTCGTCGTCGGCGTCTTCTGTGTCCACGTCGTCCCGTCATACGTCCACGTCGTGTTCAACCGCGACCCACCGGGGTGCTGAATCCCGCCAAACATCACAAGCCCAAGCGATGGCAAATACGC
>CAZXXB010000010.1:26274-27998 GCA_964644185.1 uncultured Myxococcota bacterium | reverse complement strand
ACCGACTCGTCGGCGACGTCGTCGGCGTCATCAGCGTCCAGTTCGTCCCATCCCACTCCCACGTCTCATTGCTCGTCGCGAGCGACCCCGGCGCACTCGTCACGCCACCAAACATCACCACCTTCTTCCGCACCGAATCGTACGCAATCCCCGCATCCCACCTCGGCGTCGGACTCGTCGCGGGCGACCGCTGCTGCCACGCCGTCCCATTAAACACCCAAGTGTCATTCAACAAATTGTACGGCCCACCCGCGTAAAGATTCTGAATGCCCCCAAACAGCACCACCTCGTCACGCTCGGCATCATACGCCATCATGTGCGCCGACCGCCCCGATGGAGTCGTCGAAAACGCCACGCTCGACCAGGTCAACCGCGTCGTACACGGCGCCGTGTCATACCCCGTACAATCGGCCTTGCACGTCGCCGTACCCGACTCGTACAACGTCGACGAAAGCCCCGTGCACGACGTCGTCCCCTTGTCGCAAACCTCCGTCCCCTCGCGCACCCCATCGCCACACTCCGGCGGATTACAAACCCCCGCCGTGCACCCCGTCGCCCCACACGGCTGCGTATTCGCCGTGTACGCGCACGCCCCAAAACTGCACGACCCACTCGCGCTGTAAAACACCCGCGACCCACCCGAACACGTCGCCGGTGGCGTCTTGTCGCACGTGCCGCACGACCCACCACACCCGTCGTCACCACATTCGAGCCCCGTGCAATCAGGCACGCACGACGCGCACGACCCATCGACACACCCAAACGGACAATTCCGATCCTCACGCTGCCCAAACTCACACACCCCCTGATTGCAAACCCCCGTCGCCAGATACACCGTCCGAGTAAAACCATCTTTGCACACCGACGGCGGAATAAACTTACAGTCGCCGCAGCTCACCCTACACACCGGGTCTTCACCACACTCCAACGCCGAACAATCCTGATCCGCCGGACACTCGGGCGGCTTCGCCTCACATTTCCCCTCCGTGCAAATCTCATCGTCGCCACACGTGCCGCACGACACCCCACACACCCTGTCATCGCCGCACTCGAGCCCCTCACAATCCTTCTCCGCCGGACACACGGGCCCACCCGTCTCACCATCCGTCTCTTCTCCGGTCTCACCATCGGTCTCGCCGCCCGTCTCGCCATCCGTCTCCCCATCCGTCTCGTTGCCCGTCTCATTGCCCGTCTCACCGCCCGTATCATCACCCGAATCATCGGTGTCGCCACTCACGTCGTCGTCGTCACCATCGTCGTCGTCATCGTCGTCGTCATCGTCGCCGTCGTCATCGTCATCGCTCTCATCGTCGTCGTCCGCGGCAGGCTTCGCGCACTTGCCCTCGACACACACGAGGTCATCCACGCACTCGCTCGACCGCTCGCACGCATCGCCCTCTTCGAGCGTCGCAGCCGCGTTGTCATCGTTCTCGTCATCGTCGGTCGCGCTGCCGCCACCATCATCGCAGCCGACGAGCGACCCCGACGCGACCAAAAGCAGCGCCGCCTGCATCGCAGCCACCCGCGCACCGCGCGAGAACAGAGGCGCAACACCACACGGCATCACCGACAACCCAAACCACTTCATCGCTGTCGTCATTTGAGCACCCATGTTTCGTCGCTCCAGATTCCCGCAAGGCGTCCGCCAAACAGCACAAGCTGCTGCCGCTCAACGTCGTAACTCATCGCTGCATTCGTCCGCGCCGATGGACTCACCCTCGGCG
>CAZXXB010000010.1:22987-26192 GCA_964644185.1 uncultured Myxococcota bacterium | reverse complement strand
CAAACCCCACGTTCCGCTTCTCGTGCCACCCCCACGCGAACCGCCCCCGCTTACCCGGATTCGCCACCGGAGCCAGCGACGCCCACGTGCTTGTCGCAGCCCGCGTCAGCTTCCACGTCGCGCTCGACAACCCGGTCGCCTGCGCCCCACCAAACAGAAACAGATTGCCCCCCGCAAAAAACAGCGCCCCACCATCGGTCTCTGGCGGCGCCGTCGCCGTCGTCGCAACCTTCGCCCACGTCGTCCCATTCCACTCCCACGTGTCATTGAGTCGCGCGCTCGCACCCACACCGCCAAACAGCACCACCGTCTCTGACGTGCCCGCCGCATACGTCATCGCCGCACCCTCGCGCGCCGCTGGCGACGATGCCGGGGTCAAAAGCGCCCACGTCGTCCCGTCCCACGTCCACGTCTCATTCGACAGCGTCTCGCTCGTCGTCCCCGTCTTGCCGCCAAACAACACCACCCGCTTACGCGCCACGTCATACGCCATGCTCGCGCCCGAACGCGCACCCGGCGCCGTCGTCGTCGTCAACTTCACCCACGTCGCACCATCAAACTCCCACGTGTCATTGAGCAACGCAGGCGTACCCCCAGACGCCGCCCCGTACCCACCAAACAACACCACCCGCTTGCGCTCTCCATCATACGCCATCGCGTGAAACGCCCTCGGCGACGGACGCACAGCCCCCTCGACCTTTGCCCACGTCAACGCCGGCAGACACGGCCCCTCATCAAACCCCGTACACGTTGCGTTGCACGGCGCCGTGCCGCTCACATGACTCACCGAAAGCGACGTACACGCCACGCTGTTCTTGTCGCAGACCTCAAGCCCCTCAATCTTGCTATCGCCGCATGTCGTTAGACACGCCCCCGCCGCCTCATCGCAACCGCCGCCACCACACTCGATCGTCTTCGCCGAGTAGACGCACACATTGCTCTTGCACTCGCCCGGCACGTTGAACCCCAACAGGTCTTCCGCGTCGCACACCGCATCAGGCGGCGTCGTACACCCGCCACACGAACCCCCACACCCGTCGTCGCCACACTCTTTCGCCGCGCAGTTCGGCACGCACGGCTTGCACTGCCCGTCTTCACACCCATACGCGCAATTCTCGGTGGTGAACCGGTCAAACACACACGCCGAGTCTTCACACGTACCCGTCTGCGTATAAACCTTGCGCTGAATCGAATCGATGCACACAGGGTCTGGCACCCGCGCACACGACCCGCACGACAACCCGCAGTTCGGGTCGGCACCACACGCGCGACCCACGCAATCCACATCCGTCGGGCACGCTGGCGTACCCGAGTTGCACTCGCCATTCGCGCAATACTGACCCGGATTACACTCGCCGCACGGCGTCCCACACAACGGGTCGAGCCCACACTCGCGCCCCTCGCACCGCGCGTCTCGCGGACACACAAAATCGCTCACGCACTCGCAATCGACGCACACCCCGCCCACCCCGCAGTCGCTGTCACCGAGACACGCTACGCACAACCCCACCGACGCCCGACACACCGGCTTTGCCGCATCTTTGCAATCGCTCGATGTCGTGCAGCCCTGCGGCTCGTAAATGCACGCCCCCGACTCGCACGTCGCCTCTTCACCACGCTCCCCCTCGTCGCAATCGGCCACCGTGCGGCACTCGACGCACCGCTGTTTGGCCGTGTCACAAAATGGAGTCTCCGCGGCACAATCCGCCGACCGCTCGCACTCACCACCCGGGTCTACGCCCGTGTCGTCGGTCTCACCGCTCGTCTCGCCAGCCGTCTCACCATCGGTCTCACCGTCTGTCTCTCCATCCGTATCGCCATCGGTATCGCCGCTCGCATCGTCGTCGTCATCATCGTTGTCGTCGTCATCATCGTTGTCGTCGTTGTCGTCGTCATCATCGTCGTCGTCGCTGTCGTCGTCGTCGCCATCGTCGTCATCGGCAGCGGTGCACACGCTGCCACGGCACACGAGACCTTCTTCGCACTCGTCGCTCGACCCGCATTTGTCGCCTTCGCCCTGCGCCGCGCTGTCATCGTCGTCGTCTTGAAACACACCCGTCGTGTCGTCATCGTCACCACATGCCGAAAGCGACGTGGCAAAAGTGATCAAAAACACGTGGAGCGAGGCGCTCAAAAAGCGCTTGGCGAGAAAACCACGACACGTCAGCATGACGGCCTTCAGAAATGTGCGAGATACACAACTCTGCGCACCCGTGACGCAGGGGGCTGTGCGTCGAAAATAGGTGCGCTAAGGCGTGCTCAATGAGTCGCCACTTTTTCCGTTTTGTCACCGCTCGTCAAGCAAAAACGCGCAATCTTGCCACGCCCGCCCCTCTCCGCGTTACGTGGAGACGGGGTTGCGGGGTGAGGCTCTTCTTATCCCCCTCCCCTGAAGGGGGGAGGGGGTGGCCCGAAGGGCCGAGGGTGAGGGTCTGCGTGCGGGCCGGGGGATGCGCGTCAGATGCCCCCCTCGCCTACCCCCGCTGTCCCGCCGCCACCAACGGAAAATCAACATAAATCACGTCGCCCACCTGCCCATACGCAAACGACACATCTGCACGCAGCGTAATCTCAATCCGCGTCCGCGTCGCACCCTCTTTGCGCGTCTCCACTACCTCCACCGCACTCCCCGGAAAGAAATTCGTATACAGCGGACGCAAATGCTTACGCGACACGACCTTCGTGTTCGACAACTCAATCACAACCTTGCGCGCAGACTCTTTCGCAATCGAAAACCGCCCCACCCCATCAAGCTTGATATAAACCCGCGCCGCCGCTGGCTGCATCCGAAACCCGACAAACCCCAACGTCCGCACCCCCGGGTCCGGGCTCAACGGCGCCGTCTGCATCACCGGGTCGCCCCACGCCTCGGGCCCCGCACCCTTCTGCGTCGCCGCGACCGATGCCGCCCCCGCTGGCGCAGGTTGCGCAGCCTGTGTCGGCAACTGCGTCGGCACCGACTCACCCCACGGCGTTTGCGGAGCCACACGACTCGGCGCAGCGGCAGGCGCTGGCATCGGCGCGGGCGCAGGCGTCGCCACCGTGCGCTGTTGCCGCGCACTCGCTGGCGGCGGAATCGCAGGGCCAAGGCTCGGCGGCTCGGGTGCCGTCGGTGCCGCCGCTGGTTCCGGCGCGGCAGGCTCTTCCGCAAACATCGGTGCCGGTGCCGCTGGTTCCGGCGCGGCAGGCGCCTCCGCAAACACCG
>CAZXXB010000010.1:21264-22927 GCA_964644185.1 uncultured Myxococcota bacterium | reverse complement strand
CTTCCTGACGTTCCGGCGCATTCGCCGGTGCAGGCTCTTCCGCAAACATCGGCATCGGAGGCTCAGGTGCCGCCGCAGGCTCAGGCTCAGCCACGGGCGCCGGTGCCGCCTCTTCTGCAAACACAGGTGCCGGCACCTCTTCAACGGGTGCCGCCGCAGGCTCTGCCACAGCCGGCGCCTCAGGTGCCGCCGGAGTCGCCGGTGCCGCCTCTTCCGCAAACACCGGTGCCGGTGCCGCTTCAACAGGCGTTGCCGCAGGCTCCGCCTCAACCGGCGCCTCTACCCGCGCTTCAACCGGCGCGGGCGACTCCTCCCCCTTCGCCCCATCCGCCTTGTACTGCGCCGACGCATCACCCGACGACGACGGCATCTCCATCATCATCGGCTTCTGCTCGACAGGCTTCGCCAACTCTTCTTCGCTAAACTCCACCGCATCGCCCGTCTTGCCCGCAGCGCCCGACCCACCAGCACCACCCTTCTTCTTCTCGCCATTCTGCTTCTCGCCCCCCGCGCCCTCTGGCTCCGCAAGTGCCACACGCAACCCCGCCTCACCCTCCACCCGCCGCTCCGACACAGGCTCATCGCCCACCCCCTCACCCTGCGACTGCACCCCCGGACGATTACCCGCCAGCAACTGCCCCGTCGTCGCCGGACGCCCCATCGGCCACACCGACACCACGAGCCGCGTCCCCTCCGCATCCACGTCATAACCCGCATCCGCCGCAAGCTCGATCAACACCCGCGCCGACGTCTCACCCTGCCCACCCACGCGATGCGTCTCCACCCGCCGCACAAGCCCACTCGCCAACACATGCCGCATCGGACGCTCGGTCAGCTCGGCCCCACTCACATCTACAATCACCCGCGTCGGACGCTGCAACACAAAGCTATTAAAACTCGGCGCCACACTCCCCACGATCGTGATCGTCGCAGCGTTCGGCTCGGCCTCGACCCGCACCGCCTGCACACGATTCAACTCTTTCGACAACACCTGCGCCGACTGCTTGCGCGGCGCGGCTGCAAGCACACTCGACGGCGCTGCAAAGAGCGCACCCATCACACACACGGCGGCAAAGCCCGAACGGCGAAGCAGCATTGGCAGGCCTCAAGCGGGCGCGTCAGCTTTGGCGACGCAAGCACGCAAACGGGTGCCGGTCACACACCACCAACCGGGCGGCGTGAACCGGGCGCTCGAAACAATTCGCCCCGGAACCTAGCGCAACGTACCGACTCGTCGCAACAATCCGCCCCAAAACACCCCGCCCCCATAATGTGAAAAGAGACGTCATGGCAAAACCAGGACGTCTCTCGCACTCACGTTGGAGCGGGTGATGGGATTTGAACCCACGACTTCAACCTTGGCAAGGTTGCACTCTAGCCGCTGAGTTACACCCGCAAGCCCCACGCACCATCACAATCTGGCGCGCTCGTGAGGGCGCGCGTTTTAGGTCGAAACCACCGCATCGTCAAGAGCCTGCGGCGCTCTTTTCCCCGCCAGATACACACCCGGAGCAATCAACGCCGCCGACAGCAGCATCCGCGCATTCAACGTCTCACCCAACAGCAGCACCGCCGCCAACCCCGTGAACACCGGCTGCGCATACGTGTACGCCGCCAACGCCGACGCACTCGCCCGCTTCAACGACCACGCCCCCAACATGTA
>CAZXXB010000010.1:8164-21254 GCA_964644185.1 uncultured Myxococcota bacterium | reverse complement strand
GCAAACACCACAAACACCAACGCCATCAACGACTCTTCCGACGCATTCGACCGCAACGCCTCAAGCTCCGCCTCAAACGTCAACGGCTGCAACATCGTCGCCCCGCACACAAACAGCCACGCCGAAAACCCAATCGTCGAAAAGCCCCCCACAATCCGCCGCGACAACACGAGATACATCCCATACGCCATCGCATTCACAAGTATCATCACGTTCCCCAACACCTGCTCGCCCGCCACCGAAAACTCTTCAACCCGCACCGCCACGAGCGCACCCACAAACCCCAGCAGCAACCCCACAAACCGCCGCCAGTGCCCCTTCTCCTGACGCAGCACCAGCGCAATCAGCGCCGTCACCAACGGAATCGTCGTGATCAAAATCGCCGCGTTCGTCGCCGTCGTCAGCGCCAAACCCTCGATGAACAAAAGCTGATTCAGCGAAACCCCAAACAGCGCGCACAACGCCACCCCACGCAACGCCGCAAACGACGGCAATCGCAATTTCCCCAGCAACCCCGCCACCACCACGAGAATCAACGCCACCGCCACCGTCCGCAAACCCACCACCGCACGCGGAGCCAAATCAACCAGCGCCAGCTTCACCCCAATCGGCAAACTCGCAAACAGGATCGCCGTCCCCAACATCCCCGCATGAATGCGCAACGCGGATACAGGGGCGACAGGGGCATGGGTCGGGTGAACTGCGGCAGACGACATGACGCGCCGCATATACGCCGCACCCTCGCGAATAGCCACACCCACAGGCGCCCTTTCACACCCGCCCTTTCCCCGCGCCATCTCCCCGCGCCCTTTCCCCCTGCCATTTCCCCCGCCAAAATAGAACCCACAAAAACGACCCGCTCCATTCCGTTGACATGTGCACCGCGCGGCATGACAATCCACCATGATGTCAACACGCAAAGCCAGCCGACACGTCTGCCGCGTCGCATGCCTCGCGACGTTGTTGCTCATGACCGCGCTCGCCTCGCCCCATGCCGCCTCGGCACGCGACAGCGACAGCGACAAGCGCAGCAACCGTGAAAGCTACGGCAGCGGCGGCGACATCTTCACCGACGCGCCCCGCAACGAAGCACCCGTCTCACCCGAAACCTCAACCCGCGACGAATACGGCATCCCCCGCCCCAAAGACCCCCCCGGCGTCTGGCTCGCCTTGCTCGCCCACGCCCCCGTCAACGCCGACAACGAATTCTTCCCCGTCCGCTTCGGCTTCGAAGCACTCTGGCGTGTCGGCCACCGCTTCTTTCTCGGCTTTCAACTCGGCGGAACATGGGGCCGCTTCGACCAACTCATCCAGCACCCCAACCGCCCAAACTCCACAAGCTTCACCGACACCTTCCTCCTCGCCACCGGCTCGCTCAAGTTCGTCTGGGATATCCTCCCGCGCGACAAATGGGTCTCGCCCTTCATCGGCTTCGCCGCCGGTCTCGCCACGCAGGCACAGTTCGACCCCGGCACCCTCGACGACCTGCAAAACCTCAACGTCCTCAACAAAATCAAAGGCGCCCGCGTCCAGATGTCGCCCCTCCTCTCGCCCTCACTCGGCCTGCGACTCTTCCCCCACTTCCCCGTCGGTATCGTCCTCGAAGCCCGCTTCGACATCGCCATCCCAGACATGAAGAAAAACGTCTTCGAGTACGACTTCTTCCAAACCGCGCGACGCCGCAACGTCGACGCCCCCATCACCGGCATGCTGCTCGGCGGTGGACTCATCCTCAACCTCTAAGGGCGGGTAACGACCATGACACGCACACGCCCACACGCCCCACACGCCCCACACGCCCCACGTCGCACGCAAAGCTCGCGTCTTGCCGCATTGGCCCCGTTCGCCGTCGTCGCGACCTCCATCGCCCTGGCCCTCGCCACCACCGCCTGCGACCTCGCCTTCGAGCCCGGCAGCGACTCGGGCGACCCCATCGAAGACATCCGCAAACACGCCGCCGAACCCCACGAACAAATCAACTACCTCGGCTACTCAACCCTCAAAATCAGCCGCCCCTCACGCTGCCACGTCTTCCGTAGCGCCGACCTCGTCACCTACGAGTTTCGCCGCCCGGTGAAACGCCTCGAAGGCGAAGAACCCGTCACCCTCACCGCGCAGGCCGCCATCTTCGCCGCCGAGCGCCCCCGCGTGAACGACAACACCGAGCGCACCGCCGCCCACGACACCGCCACCTCCGCAGTCTGGGCATGGTGGGAAGGCATGAAGTTCGACGGCGAAGAGCCCCAGTCATGCACCTTCGACGAGCCCATTGACCCGCGCAACATGCTCGTCTCGATCTGTGAGGGTGCCGAAGCCGCCGCCGGACTCACCTCGCTCGGCCCCGATGGCACGCTCATCCCCTTCACCCCCGACACCCTTGAACCCGGCAAGCTCTACTACTTCGCCGCATGGGCCATCGACGAAACCGCCGGCAACGTCTTGCTCTCGACCGAGGCGCGACCCTTCTGCGTCGCCCCCTGCGACCCCGAAAAAGACTTCCCCCGCGATGTCTTCAACGCCTACTGCCAACCCGAAACCGACCCCGCCGCCGACGACGACGATGACGATGATGATGACGCGGCAAACGATGACGACGCGGCAGACTAGACCGTTTTCAAACAATCAAGAGCGGGACCAATCCGGCACAACGCCCCTCGCGCGCCACTCCGGCTCCCCCCTTTTCCTCTCTGGGGAAAGGGGGGTTGGGGGGATAGGGGGTAGCATGAAAGCGGCAAGCCCCCGCCATCACGCATTGATCTTGAACGTCGGCACCCCCGGTATCCCCTCCACCACCAGCGTCTGCGTCGGAAACGCAAACTCAATCCCCTCCGCGTGAAACCGCTCCATCAACTCAAAATTGATCCCCTGCTGTATGTCGCGATACCGCAAAAAATCATTCGTCTTCACAAAATAAACCGTCTCGTAAATCAACGAAAAATCGCCCAGCTCGACAAAGTGGCACCGATCAAACCGACCCAGCGCCTCAACCCCTTCACCACCTTCTCCCGCCTCACCATCCGCCACCGCACCCACACCCGCACCCGCCGTGTGCCGCGTCACAATCTCACGCACCATCTCAGGCACCTGCCGCAGCTTCTCGACCGGAGTCGAATAAATCACCCCAATCCGAAACACGACCCGCCGCTCCTCCATCAGCCGATAATTCTGTATCGTCCCCGACAGCATCGCGCTGTTCGAAAACACGAGCTGCTCGCCCGTGATCGCCCGCACCCGCGTCGTCTTCAACCCGATGTATTCCACCGTCCCCGACGTACCCCCAACGCTGATAAAATCGCCCACCACGAACGGCTTATCGAGCGCGATACTCAGCGAACTCAACAAATCGCCCAACACATTCTGCACCGCCAGCGCAACCGCGATACCACCTATCCCAAGCCCCGCCACGAGCCCGTTCACGTTCACCCCAAACGCCGCCAGCGACATCAACAACACCGCCACCCAAACCAGCGCCCGCCCCACAATCCGCAACAGCGGACCCACCGTCCGCCGCCCCAGATCCGACTCATCCGCATCAATCCACGTCGAAACCGCAAACTTCACACCCGCCGACGCCCACAACCCAAGCTGCACCAGCAGCGCCAACTTCGCCACCGAATCGCTCAACCGCCCCAACCGCGCCGACAACTCAACGAACTGCAACCCCACATACAACCCAAGCAACCAATACGTCGGCAAACTCGTCCGCCGAATAATCTCCGCCGCGAGCCCCGCGTTCCAGTTCGGAAACCGCTTCTGAAAATACCGAACCCCAAAAAACTTCGCCGCCGCAAACGCCACAACCGCCAGCAACGCCGACCCGCCAGCCGTCGCCCACGCCAGCACCGTATTGCCGAAATACACCTTCTCAAGCCACGGAAGATTGTCGAACATCACCTGCTCCAGCTACAAAGAACCAACGACCCGGGGGGTCTACCAGACTGGGTCCGCCACGCAAACCACGCACCCCGTCGTGCCCCTCACCCCACCACGAGCACCCCACGATGAGCCACACCCCGCCTCACACCCCGCCTCACAACGCACCACACACAACCGCCCTCGCCCTCACTCACAAAACCGGCGTCCTCCTCCTCAACGTCGGCACCCCCGACGCACCCGACACCACCTCCGTCCGCCGCTACCTCCGCGAATTCCTCTCCGACCCACGCGTCCTCGACATCAACCCCCTCGCACGCTTCCTCCTCCTCAACCTCATCATCCTCCCCTTCCGCCCCGCAAAATCTGCCGCCGCCTACCGCTCGGTCTGGACCCCCGAAGGCTCACCCCTTCTCGTCATCTCCAAAGCCTTCGCCCGCGAACTCGCCGCCACCCTCGGCCCCGCCTACCTCGTCGAGCCCGCCATGCGCTACGGCAACCCCTCCATCAAAGACGCCCTCAACCGCCTCATCGCCGCAGGCGCAGACCGCATCGTCGTCTTCCCCCTCTACCCGCAATACTCCTCCTCAGCGACCGGAACCTCACTCGAACGCACCTTTCACCTCGCCTCCCAATTCTGGAACGTCCCCTCACTCGCCGCCGTCCCACCCTTCTACGACGACCCCGCCTTTCTCGACGCCTTCGCCAGCGTCGGAAAACCCGTCATCGACGACATGCGCGCCGACCACGTCCTCATGAGCTTTCACGGCTTACCCCAGCGCCACGTCAAAAAATCCGACACCACAGGCGGCACCCACTGCCTCGCCACCCCCACCTGCTGCGACCACATCGTCGCCGCCAACCGCAACTGCTACCGCGCCCAATGCTTCGCCACCGCTCGCGGAATCGCAGCACGCCTCGACCTCGCCCCCAACGCCTACTCCGTCGCCTTTCAATCACGCCTGGGCCGCGACCCCTGGATACCGCCCTACACCGACGAGCTGCTCATCACCCTCGCAAAAGAACGCGGCGTCAAACGCCTCGCCGTCTTCTGCCCCGCCTTCATCGCCGACTGCCTCGAAACCCTCGAAGAAATCGGCGACCGCGCCCGCCACGACTTCCTCGCCGCCGGTGGAGAAGACCTGCGCCTCATCCCATCACTCAACACGACCCCCGCATGGGTCACAGCCGCCGCCGACTACATCCGCGCCGCCACCTTCACCCACTAACCCAACCCCACCACCACTCACCGCACCCGCGCGCGACGCCTTCTCAACAAGGCCGCCCCACACACCAGAAGCGCGCTCATCAAAGCCCCGCATCATCTCGCGGAAACACCGCCGGACCTTCCGACGCCCGAATACACGTACACGCCAACGCTGGCGCGGCCTCTGCAAACCACGCGATCGCAACCGTAAGAGCAACGAATAAAAACCGCATGCGCGCAGCGTACCGACTTCGCCTCCCCCCCGCCACTCTTTTCTTCCCCCCCCGACCACACAACTTCCGCTTGACGTCCGCAATACTCTTCCGCATATCTCGTGATGGAGATTCCCCCCGGCATAACGTCAACTCTGGCCCGCTACCGGTACCGCCCACGTGGTGCGCCCGCACGGATCACGACGCACCCCCGTCCACGCGGCACTCACGGTCGCGCTCGCCAGCGACCGCACCGCGGGGCAGAGCGAGGTAAATCGTGCTTAAGCTTCTCCCACTCATTACCGCATCATGCACCGCGCTTCTTTCCCTCGCGTGTACGTGGGAACGCGGCGACGACCCGCCTTGCGACAGATGTGGTTGCGGCTCCGGCATCGAAGAAATGAACGCCAGCGAACCGGTCGAGTGCGGCATCCTCGTTGACCGCTCCGTCTACTGCTGGAAGGCCTCACCCTGCTACGTCGATGTCGAAGTTCCCGAATTCCCCCCAGGGCGCTATGTTAGAACCGACTACGATGCGGCTGGACTGAGAAATTGCGCGCTGCGCGAAGACGGCGTTGTCCTCTGCTCAAAGTCACTGCTTAATTGGGCACCCGATGGAGTGACGGATTACGGATTCCCGCCAACAGGCGCGGTGCAAATGTCGTACGGGCGGCTTCTTTATTCGAGGGCAACCAACGGCGGTGGTGCGCTTGGCCTTGGCGAATCCAGTTCGGGTGTACATCTCTTGATGGCGTTGCCGCACATAGCGGGGTATGGAGTGTATCCGATCGGCACATTCGCATCTCTTATGATGGATGGTCGTATCGTGCGCGGGGGCATAGATACAGGCGGCACCGACTTGCACGATGTTCATTTCGAAGGCGACACTGCTACATCGACATACAGGCACATGGCATATGCTGGCGGAACCTTGTGTGGCCTGCGCACGGACGGCTTAATCCGCTGCGAAAGCGCATTCCGATTTAGATGCCCGTTTGATTCTAAGTGGTGCCGTCGGATATTGGAACGTCCCGGATCAGTTCAACTGATGGAGTACCTTGGCGAATACGGTGACATCACGTTCACCGACGATAGGGCGAACGAGGGAGTGTATGACGGTTTAAACATGCGGCGACTCTTTGGAAATCGATGGGCCGCGAATCCTTTGTTGTGTGGCATCACCGATGACGACGCGATTTGGTGTGGAGACCGTGCCTATATAGACGACCGCTTCAAGCACGTCGAGGTCTATCCCGAGTCTGTCTGTGGTCTCACACTCGACGGTCGCATCCGCTGCTATGGGGGCGAATTCCGGCGTCTTGAGCCGCCTGCTGACAAACGCTTCATCCATTTCGGACGGTCTACCACCCCCGGCTGTGATTTCGTTGATGGCGTAGTGACTTGCCCCGACCTTTGACCCCACGTCTGAACCACCGCCCCCCCCCCCCCGCCCCCCCATCCCCCAAAAAAAGAAAAAACCCCTGCCGCTCGTGAGAGGGCAGGGGTCGTATCGCGTTCACACACGCTGTCGCGGGCGAATCGTTACTTCGCCGCAGCTTCGAGCGTCGCGGCCACTTCCGCCGCGAGGTCGGTCGACTTCTTTTCAAGTCCCTCGCCAAGCTGAAACCGCGTAAACCGCCGCACCAGCACGTTCTCGCCCGTCTCGGCCACAACCTCTTTGCGCAGCGCCTCCACCGTCTTGTCCGGGTCTTTGATGAACGGCTGCTCCATCAGGCATACCTCACCAAAAAACTTCTCCACGCGACCATCCACAATCTTCGCGATGATGTTCGCCGGCTTACCCGACTCTTCCACCTGCTTCGCGTAGATCGCCCGCTCCGACTCAATCACATCCGCCGGAACATCCTCGCGCACGAGATACCGCGGGGCCGCCGCCGCCACGTGCAGCGCCACATCATGCACGAACTCGCGAAAACGCGGCGTGTTCGCCACGAAGTCGGTCTCGCAGTTCACTTCCACGAGCACGCCAATCTTGCCGCCCATGTGAATGTACGCGTGCACCGCGCCTTCTGCCGCCGTGCGACCCGACTTCTTGTCGGCCTTCACGAGACCCTTCTCGCGCAGCCACACCACCGCTTTGTCGATGTCGCCACCAACTTCCACGAGGGCCTTTTTGCAATCCATCATGCCAGCGTTGGTACGCTCGCGAAGCTCTTTGACCGATGCCGCGCTGATCTCAGCCATCACACGTCTCCTTCAAACTTTTCTCGTTCAGACTCGCAAGCGCAACGCACTGCAAACCCGAACCGCACAACAGACACAACAAAAACCGACACTTCTCGTTCAACAATACCGCCCGTGGCACATCTGCACCCGGGCGGTCGCGAACACCTTCACGCAAGCGCCGAACTTACTCCGCCGAGTCGCCCGAAGCCGCCATCTCAGCGCCTTCGCTCGCCGCCGCATCGGCGCCGCCCTCGGCACCCTCTTCACGCCGCGGACCACGACGGCCACCCGTGCGCTTTTTCACCACGACTTCGACCTTGCCACCGCCCGAGGCCTTGCGCGGCGCGCTGTCGCTGCCCGGCGCCGCCGGCTCACGACGCGTACGCGCCTCTTCACGACGCGCCGTCTGAATCTCTTCAAACGACCGCTTGCCCTCAATGCACGCATCGGCAATCTTCGACGCCACGAGACGAATCACTCGAATCGCGTCATCATTCGCCGGAATCGGATGCGTAATGTCATCCGGCGTGCTGTTCGTATCGACAACAGCGATAATCGGCATGCCAAGACGCTTCGCCTCGGTAATCGCTAGCGCCTCCATGTTCGTGTCGATCACGAAAATCGCCCCCGGCAAACGCGGCATCTCGCGAATACCACCGAGGTTGCGCATCAGCTTCTCGCGCTCACGGTTCATCGTGAGCTGCTCTTTCTTCGTGTAGCTCGACAGCGTCCCGTCGCGCTCCATCTCTTCAAACCGCTTCAGCTTGTCGATGCTCTGCTTGATCGTTTGAAAATTCGTCAGCATCCCGCCCAGCCAGCGCTGCGTCACATACGGCATCCCCGCACGCGCCGCCTCTTCGGCAACCGCCATCTGTCCCTGCTTCTTCGTGCAGACAAACAGCACCGAATCACCACGCGCCGCCACCCGCGCCACCGCATCGCACGCATCGCGAAACAGCACCGCGCTCTTGCGCAAATCGATGATCGAAATCCCGTTGCGCGTCCCGTAAATGTACGGACGCATCTTCGGATTCCAGCGATTCGCCCGGTGCCCCAGATGCGCACCCGCCTCAAGCAGCGCACGCACGCTCACCGTCTTCGCCGTCTCGGCACTCACCACCGCCGCCGCCGCTTCCGAAGCAGCAGCCTCAGGCGCAGCCGCCGTCGCGGGGGTCGAAGCCATCGGGGGGGTCAAACTCTCAGGGGCGCCTTCAACCGGCGTAAGCTCACTCATTGCGGATTCTCCTCTCGGTTGTGTCGTCCACCGTGGCTCTGCGCTGCCGTACAGCGCCTGGCTAACCGTCGCTTTCGCAACCGGCACCGAAACCTTGAGCACCACGGTGTGGTCGTTATCGCCCCGCGCAGGCATTGCGCAAAGCGCGCGCCACTTAGCAGAGCACCCCCCCCGAGAGCAAGTTTTACTTTCTCTGCGACAGGCTCCGTCAGCGCCACCGACCCCGCCGCCTCACCCGCCTACTGCACCCGCCTACTGCAACCGCCTACTGCGAACCGCCTACTGCAACCGAATCGACACATCTGCCTGCACCGCCGAGTGCGTCAACGCCCCCATGCTGATGCGGTCCACCCCCGTCGCCGCAATCTCACCCAGCGTCTCAAGCGTCACCCCTCCCGACACCTCCAAAAGCACCCCCGCCCCCCGCGCATCACCCACCCCCACCGCCTCACGCATCGCCCCCACCGTAAAATTATCCAGCAGCACCACATCCGCCGCCGGACTCACCCCCAGCGCCTCGCGCAACTGCCCAAGCGTCTCAACCTCAACAATCAAACTCAGCCCCGCATCGAGCCGCCGCGCCGCCCCCATCGCCTCCGCCACACCACCCGCCGCCGCAATGTGATTCTCCTTCACCAGAAACGCGTCATACAGCCCCACCCGATGGTTATAACACCCACCATGGACCACCGCCGCCTTCTCCAGCGCCCGCATCCCCGGCATCGTCTTGCGCGTATCCAGCACCTTCGCCCGCGTCCCCGCCACCCGCATCGCCGCCGCATGCGCCATCGTCGCGATACCCGACAAATGCCCCAAAAAATTCAAAAAAGTCCGCTCACCCGTCAATAGCACCCGCGTCGACCCCTCCACCGTACATACCCGCTCGCCCCGGATAGCCGACTCGCCATCCCGCTTGTGCCACGTCACCCGCACCGTCGCATCGCGCAACTTGTCCACATACTCACAAACCCCCGTACCCGACACCACGAGCGAAGACTTCGCCGTCACCACCGCCGTCGCCACCGCCCCCGCATCAATCGTCGCCACCGCCGTCACATCGCGCGACAACCACGCGTGCGGCTCCTCCTCAAGCCCCACACCCGACACCCCCAAATCCTCCGCGAGCGCCAGCTTCACCAGCGCCCGCGTCACATCATCGAGCATCTCACACCCCCCCCTTCAACCAGCGCCCACCGCATCATACCGGGCCCATCGCCTTCGCCTGCTCCATCAACCGCGCTATCCGCTGCTCCATCGGTGGATGCGTCGTGAAAAGGCTCATCAACCCACCCATCCCCGTCAGCGGATTCGCAATATGCAGCGACGCCGTCGCAGGCTCAGGGTTCTCCGATGGAATCATCTCCGTCGCGTCGCTCAACCGCGCCAGCGCACGCGCCAACCCCTCCGGGTCACCCGACAACCGCGCCCCCGTCTCATCGGCGATAAACTCGCGTGAGCGCGAAATCGCAAGCTGAATCAGCGTCCCCGCAATCGGAGCAATAAACGCCATCGCAAGCGCACCAATCGGCGAACCACCCTCTTCATCATCACTGCGGCTCGCCCCACCAAACATCGCACCCCACTGCAACGCATGCGCGATGTAGCTCAACGCCGCCGCCATCGTCGCCGCAATCGTCGAAATCAAAATGTCCCGATTCTTGATGTGCGCGATCTCGTGCGCCACAACGCCCTTGACCTCACGCGGAGTCAGCATGCGCAGCAGCCCCGTATTCACCGCCACCACGCCATGCTTCGGGTTCCGCCCCGTCGCAAACGCGTTCGGCTGGGGGTCTTGCACGATAAACACCCGCGGCTTCGGAATATCCGCGCGGCGCGCCAGCTCTTCGACCATCTGATGCAGGTCAGGCGCTTCGGCGTACGTCACCTCTTTCGCGCGGTGCATCGCCAGCACCATCCTGTCGCTGAAAAAGTACGCGCCCACGTTCATCAGCACCGACATGCCGAGAAAGAGGTAGAGATTCCCGGGGGCGACCGCCTGCCCGATGGCGAGCAAGAGGCTCGTGAGCAGCCCCAACAGAAACACGGTCTTGATTTGATTGAACACGCCCGATGTGGATGTCATTGCGTTCTGATTGCACCTTCACTGGTCCCCGCCAGTGGCTTTCGCCCGACGAATGTGGGGCCGCCCCACCCATTCGTCAAGTGCAATCGGACCTCTGCCCTCCGCCACAACCTCCACGATGAGGCATCACCACCTGCTCGCTCACTATGCGAGAGACGAAGCCGTCATCCCGCCACCTCTTGAACGTCCGCATACGGCCCAAGAAAACGCTCACCGTTGAAGTGAATCATGTGCTCTGGACTCTCGGCGACCCACACCTCGCTCTCCCACGCAATCTCTGAAAGAAAACTACGCATCGACTGACGACTCTCGAACGCAGTCACAAACACGAGGCCCTCGCCAAACCCCTGAAACAACTTTTTCAGTTCCTTGCGTCGCTTGCCATCCACCGGACCCGCGCTCGTAACCGCCTCAACCAGCAACAACCATCCACGGCGCGTGTCGTGAACCACCACGTCGGGCAGCTTCGACGCTGCCGCCAATTCAACCCCAAGGTTTCTCAGATACGCCTTATCCAGATGCCGAAACTTGTCCTCGGCATCACCGATGTAGATAACCCGCCCACCGGGTACAAAACGCGGGCAAAACTCTTCGATCACTTGCTTGATTAGCGGATTCTGACCACCCGGTGACAACGCGACCTGTTTGCCCGCGCCAATCGTCACCGGTATCCGCACCATCTCCCGTGATCTCTCTAGCTCTTCGCGAATCCGCCCGCGACTGCTCAGATACGATTCGAGCCGCGCCTCCCACGTCGGTGACCCGAAGCTCTGAATCAACGCCAGCGCAGTGGGCTCCACCTGATACACCGTCTTACCGCTATTCGTCGCTCTCCCCGGCTCATCCGGATTGCGCACCACGATCCCAGCTTCAACAAAATACTTCACCGCCTCGTCACGCACCGTCTCCCGCGTATTGGGGGCGTATTTCACCCCATACTCATCCTCCACAAACTTAATGATCGGTGTGATGCCGCGAAGCGGGCTACCTGCATCGCGCCAACTCTGCTCGGGCCGTAGACCAAGCAACGCCAGCAATGCGTGACACGCGAGCTCGTTGCTCTGCCTCCCCCCAAACCCCATCGCCTGCAAAATACGCATCGCCTCGTCGCGCTTGCGTCTACGCAACGTTTCAACTCGACGTGCAGCGACCTTCGCTCGTTGAGCCATCACAGCAATTTCCTTGATACCAACGCATCAAGCTCCGCCTGCGACCTCCACCCATCCGAAAGCTCGCCCCCTATCCCCTCCAGCATCGCTTGCGATGGATAAGCAAGCGCGCGAAGGTCCGTGGCGTTAACCTGCGTGTGACCGCTAAACTCTCGAAAGTACGTGTCGAGAACCGTTGAGTTCAAAAACGCGGCAAGGCCAAGCGCCACCGCCATCGACAGTCCGCGACCGTTGGCGTGATAGTAGTTGAGATGGTTTTCGAAGCCGACCGCATCACCACCGACTCGGCCTGGGTCATAAACGCACGCCACCACCCGGCGGCGCTCTTCTTTCGACGAAAACCTTTTCACCAGTACGTACACCCCCGCTGGCACAAGCAGGTTCTCGGTTGCCTCACTTCGCAAGATCGCGTTGGGCTTGCGATTCCCCGCGCGTGGCCACTCAACGAACTCGCCGTTGAAGTGACTCGGATACACAAGTGGCACAGTACCTGGCGCAGCGTCTTCTCGCAGGTACTCCTTCGCTCGAAAATCGACCACCCGACCCGTTGAAACACGTAGCCCAAGCTCCGCAAGCGATACCGTCAGTCCGCCCATCGCCGCTCTCGCATGTATATGACTCTCATCGACCGCGAGATGCACAAACTTCTTTGGGTCAGACGGCGAAACCACATCAGGAAACGCCACCTCACGCTCCGCCGACTCGCCAGAAGCATGCCCCGAACTCGAAGAGACGATAATTCGCTCAGGTGATACATCGTCCTTGACGGCGTGGACAACGACGTTTTCCTGCAGCACATCGTCGTAGTCGAACGCCGCCCGTCGCGAGTCGAAAACGTGCATCCGTCGCAGCGACATCGAATTCCAAAAGTCTATCCGAAACGGCTCGAAATAGGGACCGTTGCAGAAACTTCGCGGGTTGATGCTAACGAACTCTCCTCCGCACCCCAGCAAGCGCGTCGCGAGCGACATGAACGCCGAATAGTAATTGCTCGTTTCTACCCCGACCCGTCGCAACATCGCTCGATCGCGAGACTGCGCGTGCAGCTTGCGATAGGGCGGGTTCATGATGACATGGGTATACGAGGGCAGATGCATCGCCTCGAACAGACCACGTCCGGCGAGG
>CAZXXB010000010.1:7249-8154 GCA_964644185.1 uncultured Myxococcota bacterium | reverse complement strand
CGCCGATAAAGTCCTCCTCAAAAATCCGCGATGTAAACGATACGCCAACGCTCTTGCACTCAACCCGACACGCATCGAGCACGCGCGCCAACTCCCGTTGAAAAGAAGGTTCAACCTCGAACGCATCGACGCGAATGGCCTGCGGACGCCGCGCACGGCTCAACAATTCGGTAACAAACGCTGCGGTGAGTGCCCCAACACCGGCGCCGGGGTCGAGTAGATGAACCTCGGCAGGCGTTTGCTCGAAGAGCGACGCCATGAACCGGGCAACGTGCGGCGGGGTCAAAAACTGCCCAAATGCAGCTCGGTGCCCGGCATCGAGCCCTCCGCACGCGGCCACCCGACCCGCGTCCGCAAGGTCGATCAACCGCGACCGCCTGACATTCTGAGTTGCAACCGTCATCACCCTGCCATCGCTTTCACTTCCGTCCCAAAACCCACATTGCTCGATGCTCGACGTCCGTTCGTCTTTCCGATCATCTTCCCTCTCAAACGCATATTCGTTCGCATTCCCAAGCGCAAGACAGTAACTGTATACTCCCGCAGGTCTACCTGCCGTGAGACACCACTCACCCGCATCAACGACTTCATCACCGACTACCCCCGATAGAAACCTCCATTTTTCAGCCCCGCCGAGACCCTCCACCCCCTCAAAAAAGAAAAAAAGCGCCCGTGCGCCCCAAACCCCCCACACACGGAAACTGACGCGAAGCGTAACCGTCTCGAATCGACTTTTGATCGCTCTTCACCCAGTCACCGCCCCACATTTCTCCCACTTCTCTCCCACTTTCCCCCCACTTTCCCCCCCACTTCTCTCCCACTCCGAGCCCCACTCACAGGCCCACTTCGCTCCCAGGTTGCCCCCGCTCGCCCACACCGGTAGGGTCGCGCCCATGACACCGCAA
>CAZXXB010000010.1:4951-7239 GCA_964644185.1 uncultured Myxococcota bacterium | reverse complement strand
TTAAACGAGGCCGTGATTGTGGCGCTGATCAGTGCCCCGATGGCCCCCTGCTCGCACTCATCGACGCCCCCGGCTACATCTTTCGCGCCTACCACGCACTGCCAAAATTCTCGACCAGCACTGGCCTTCCGGTCGGTGCCGTGCGTGGATTCGTAAGCCTCCTGCGCAAGTTCCTGCGCGACGCCAAACCCGAGTATGTCGCCTGCTGCTTCGACACCAGCCACCCCACCTTTCGCGACGCCATGTACCCACAATACAAGGCCCACCGCGAAGCCCCACCCGAAGACCTCCGCCCCCAATTTGCCCTCGTCCGCGACGTCGTCGAAGCCTTCGATCTCCCCATGCTCGAACGACCCGGATACGAAGCCGACGACATCATGGCGACCCTCGCCGAAGCCGCATCCGCAAAGGGTATTCGCGTCGCCCTCGTCTCTTCCGACAAAGACCTCATGCAGCTCGTGCGACCCGGCGTCGTCGTCTTCGACCCCGGCAAAGAGCGCTGGCTCGGCACCGATGGTGTGCGCGAAAAGTTTGGCGTCGACCCCGCCCTCGTCATCGACGTGCAGGGACTCGCGGGCGACTCGGTCGATGGCATCCCGGGCGTGCCCGGCGTCGGCATCAAGACCGCTGCCGACCTCGTCAACACCTACGGGTCACTCGACGCCGTGCTCGCCAGCATTGACAAAATCTCAGGCGCAAAACGCAAAGAGAACCTCGCCTCCAACGCCGACATCGCCCGCCCCTCAAAAGAACTCGCGCGCCTCAAACGCGACGTGCCCGACTTACCGACCATCGACGCCCTCGCCCGTCGCCCCGAGCCTGCCGACCGCCTCGTCGCACTTTTTACGCGCCTCGAATTTCGATCGCTCATCAAAGAGTTTCAGACCGCCTCTTCCGCCGACACGCTCACCGATCCAACATCCACCGCGAAAGTCGCCTCTGGGCACACTTCTTCCGATCCCCCGTCCAATGTTTCGTCCAATGTTTTGTCCGATGCCCCGACATTGGACAACGACCCTACGCAACGCAGCTTTCAACCTGCGGGGCCGGGCGCGCAAACCAGCGAATCGTCTGTGCCCACCGCATCACTCGACGCATCGCTCGCCCCCATCGACCGCTCAATGTACGAGCTGATCACAAGCGAAAATCAGCTCAACGACTTTCTCACCCGCGCCGCACACGCCCCCTTCGTCGCCCTCGACACCGAGACCGACAACCTCGACGCCCACAGAGCCCGCGTCGTCGGCGTCTCGCTCGCCTACGCCCCCAACCGCGCCTGCTATATTCCCCTTTTACATCGCGGACTTTTCGGCGTCGCGCAGCAGCTCGCCGCGCCCCTCGTCTTCGCCCGACTGCTTGCGTTTTTCAGCGGCCCCAACGCCGCAAAGTTCGTCGGCCAGAACATCAAATACGACCTCATCGCACTCTCACGAAACGGCCTTGCGCTACCCGCCCCCGCGGGCGACTCGATGCTCGCCTCGTACGTGCTCGACCCCACCCGCATGTCGCACGGCATGGATGCACTCTCGCGCGCGGTGCTCTCGCACGAACCCATCGCCTTCAAGTCGCTCGTCGGCAAAGGGCTCGCCGCAACCTTCGACGAGGTACCGCTCGACAAAGCCCGCGATTACGCCGCCGAAGATGCCGACGTCACGTGGCGACTCGTCGACACGTTTCATCGCGAACTCGCCGCGCGCCCCACCCTGCAAACACTCTACGAAACGCTCGAACTGCCGCTTGTACCCGTGCTGCAAGCCATGGAAATGCGCGGCATTCGCATCGACACCGATTTGCTCGCCCGCATGAGCACCGACCTCTCGTTGCGTCAGCGCCAGTTTGAGGCCGAGCTACACGCACTCGCCGGACACACCTTCAACATCAACAGCCCAAAACAGCTCGAACGCATTCTCTTCGACGACATGGGGCTGCCCGCCGCGCGCAAGACAAAAACCGGACGTTCGACCGACGCTGCCGTGCTCGAAGACCTCGCGAGTAATCCATCGCTCAGCGAATCGCAGCGCAAGTTCACGCAGCTCATTCTCGACTGGCGCGCGCTCAACAAACTTCAGAGCACCTACGTCGATGCGCTGCCGCAAAAGGTCAACCCGGTCACCGGGCGCGTGCACACCAACTACAGTCAGGCCGTTGCCGAGACAGGCAGACTATCGAGCACCGACCCCAACTTGCAGAACATTCCGGTGCAGACCGACGATGGACGCCGGATACGCAACGCATTCATCGCCGCACCGGGCAACGTGCTCGTCGCCGCCGACGCCTGGCGCGACCTG
>CAZXXB010000010.1:0-4941 GCA_964644185.1 uncultured Myxococcota bacterium | reverse complement strand
CCGCCGCCGACTACTCGCAGATCGAGCTGCGCATCATGGCCCACATGGCCGGTGACGAGGCGATGATCCGCGCGTTTCGCGCGGGTGCGGATATTCACCGCGAGACCGCCGCCGAAATGTTTGGCGTGGCACCCGAAGAGGTCACCACCGACCTTCGCCGACGCGCAAAAACGATCAACTTCGGCGTCGTATACGGGCAAACCGCGTTCGGGCTCTCGCAGTCGCTCGGCATCTCGCGGTCTGACGCCGACGCCTACATTCGCCAGTATTTTGAGCGGTTCGCGGGGGTGAAACGCTTCATCGACGACGCCATTCAGCGCGCGCGCGACACGGGGGTCGCTACCACCCTTTTCGGACGCGAGCGCCGCGTGCACGAAATCAACTCTGAAAATCGTCAGGTCCGCCAAGCCGCCGAACGCATCGCCGTCAACACGCCGATTCAGGGCAGCGCCGCCGACCTCATCAAGGCCGCGATGTTGCGCCTCGAGGCGCGCCTTGCCCGCGAGTTGCCCAACGTGCAGATGCTCTTGCAGGTTCACGACGAGTTGGTCTTCGAGTGCCCGCCTGCCGATGTGCCAGCGCTCTCAGCGATTGCGCGCGAAGAGATGGCGGCACCCCTTGCGCTGAAGGTTCCGCTCGTCGTCGATGTGGGGCATGGAGCCAACTGGGCCGAAGCGCACTGAAGCGTCGCCTGCCCCGCGTTCGATTCGACGGCGGCGTCGTGTTGGTGCGATCTCGCGTGCGCCAAACGAGAAACTGTGCCACGTAACGCGTGATGACGTTTTTTTCTTCATGGCGATGGGGTCGAAGCACCAGGCGGCGTCCACTTGCGACGTTGTCACGCCCGGGTTCGCACCCACGACTTTTCGCACCACGGCGCCCGGTCTCATTTGACAGGCTCGCACCCGGGGCGTTGTCGACCACCGTTGCGCGCGGCGCGGTGTCGGCGCTTGGGCGCGTGATCGGCTTTGTCTCATCGGTCGAATGGGATGCCGTGCGCGTGCTGGCGGTAAGCGCGGTCGCACTTGCGTTGACGCAACCGATGTCGCTGCCGGGGCAGGTGCCGCACGAGCTTCCGCTTGCGGCGCTGCGGGGCCTCTTTGCGTTCGTGCTGCTGGTGCCGCTGCTTGATGTGGTGCGTGGACGCGCGGCGAGCGACGTGTTTCGCAAGTCGCTCTTCTTCGCGACGGTCTACTTCGCCGTCTCGTTGCATTGGCTCGCGTGGCCGCTGCACGCGTTCTTTCGAATTCGTCCACCTAGCGCGTTCTGGAGCGTCACGGGCGAGTGGGTGCACCCACCGCTCGCTGTGGCATTCGTACCGGTCGTATTGATGGCGATGGCCCTCGCTCTCTTCTGGGCGGCGGCGTTGACTCTCGCCGAGCTATTACGCGCGCGTTTTCGCATCTCGCTCGTCTTCACGCTTCCCGTCGCGATGACCGCCGCCGAGTTTGCGCGCAACGCGATGCCCGGAGGTTTTTCGTGGCTGCAGTTGGGCTACGCGCTGCTGGGTAACGACTGGCTTGCGCAAAGCTTTTCGCTCGCCGGCATCTACGGCATGACGTTTCTCATCGCCTGGGTCAACGCACACCTCGCCGTTGCGCTCGCGCACTTGCGCGGTGCGGGCGAGCCGTTTTCGCGTCGTGGGTTACTCACCGTCGGGGCGACGTTGCTCATGCTGCATGGCTGGGGAGCGCTGCGCATCGCCGAGGGGACAGCGTCGTCATCGAGCGCTGCCGGCAGCATCGCGGTCAGTTTGTTGCAGGGCAACATCGATCAACGGCTGCGCATCGCGGGGCAGCATCAGTCACCTGCCCGCGCCGCGTATACCCGCCTTATCGACGAGGCGACACGCCATGCAGCGGGCGGTGCAGCAGGTGAGGCCGCGTCGTTGATCGTGTGGCCCGAAGCGGCATGGCCCGAGATCGTGAGCGCGCGAACGAAATCACTCGAACTTCCGTTTGCGGGCGAGGTCACGGCAACCGCATCGGCGCTGCATGTGGTGGGGCTCGTGACGAGTGAGAACGCCGTCGTGCGCGGTCACCCGGTCGCACGCATGCGCAACGCCGCGGCGGTGGTCACCGGTGCGGGTGATGTGACTGCGACGACTGCGAAGACGCGACTTGTTCCGTTCGGCGAGAAGATGCCGTTTGGGCTTTCATACCCGGGTCTCGCCGCCCGCGAAGGGACGTTCGTCGAAGGCGAATCGGTCGGTGTCGTCACGCTTCCGCTGCCTGACCGCAAAGTCGTGGCGGGGGTGATGATTTGCTACGAGGCGGGATTCCCCGAAATTGCACGCGAGCAGACGTCAGCGGGGGCGCAGCTTCTGATCCACCTCACCAATGACGCGTGGTATGGGGCAAGCGCTGGCCCGCTCGTTCATCTTGCGGTGGCGCGGGCCCGGGCGATTGAAAACAAACGCTTCGTGCTGCGCGCGACAAACAACGGGCTCACGAGCATCATCGACCCTTTCGGACGCGTCGTGGCTGAGGCACCCTTTGGCAAAGAGGCGGTGCTGCGTGGCCGCGTCGTGGCACTCGACGCCGACACGCTTTACCTTCTGACAGGCGACCTGCTTGGGTGGCTGAGCATCATCGCGGCGCTGGTGGGGGCGCTCGCAATAGCGTCGCGTGGAGCCCCGCCAGCGGGGCTGACGTTGCGTGGCTGAGGTGACGTGATTGTCGAGAAAAGTGTTGGGCGAAACAGGTTCGGTGGCGGGCGGGTTGCGCGAGGGGCGCCGCGTGGTTCATATTCGGCTCCACTGATCGACAACCTCCAACGCGGGCAGCAAGGCGCTCACCCCGCCGGAGCGGCATGATGCAAAAGACGGTAATTCTCGCTGAAGACAGCAACACCATGCAGCGCATCATCGGCATGATGCTTTCGCCGCTGGGGCTTGCGATTCGCACGGCGGCTAGCGGCGAGGCCGCGCTGGCCGAGGCGGCGAATGAGGCTCCGGCGCTGTTGATTACCGACGTGTCGCTGCCCGACATGGATGGTTACTCGGTCGCGAAAGCGTTTCATGAGCGCGCACCGCATGCAACTGTGCTGCTGATGACGAGCGCGTTTCAAGTCTACGATGAGGCGCTTGGTGCGGTGTCGTTCGTCGATGCGACGGTGCAGAAGCCGTTTGATTCGGGGTTGATGATCGAGACGGTCGAGCGGTTGATTGGCGAGGCGGCTTCGCGCGCGGCTGCGGCGGCGAATGCGGCTCCGATTGGTGAATACGTTGAGGCGTCGGGTGGTCCAGACCCGGCATTTGGCGATATGTGGGGTGGTGGTGGTCAGTCGGCAGCCGCCGCGCCTGAAGCGATGTCGTCACCTGAGGCGGCGTTTTTTGGCGACGCATCGACTGTTTCCGCTGATGGTTCCAGCAATTCGTCGGGCATTGAAGAGCCAACGGTCGTGGTGCGCGCCGCAACGGTGGAAGTTGGTGAGGTGCAGGCTCCGCCGAGTGATGAAGAGCTTCCGTCGCCATGGGATGCGGCACCGGCGGTTGCGCAGGCGAGTCATGCGGCGGGTGATGTAGCCGCGCTTGTGGCGGCGGAGCTGCCGGGTGTTGCGCCAGATAGGCTCGAAGCGATGGCACGTGAGGCGATTGAGCGCGCGGTGTGGGAGATCGTTCCGCAGCTTGCAGAGCGTATTGTGCGCGAAGAGATCAATCGGCTGTTGCGTGAAGAGGCGGGGGTGGCGACGACGCAGGGGGCATCGCCGACACAGTGGACGTGACACGGTGGACGTGACGGGCGAGGCGTTAGCGAAGCCGTCGCGCGAGAAGTAAAAAACACGCAGTAACGAGGGCCATAACGGTGCTTTCAGCGCCTGATTGGCCCTTTTCGCGTCTGGCGATGGCGCATCCATCGTCGTCAGTTTCTTCTTCTACTTCAACGGGTTGGCCGTTTTCGTCGAGGCGAGTGCAGGTCGTTTCGCCGGGTGGCGTCACGTCGAATGTGGGGTCGGCGTAGAGGGCGCAGTAGGCGGCGCGGTCGTCGTCGGTGAGAAGCGCGCGGGGGGCGGCGTCGTAGCTTGCGAACATGACGGCGCAAGGCTTTTCGCTGTGGGCGATGCCGAGAAAATGGCCGAATTCGTGGAGTGCGACGGTCGCGATGTCGACGGAGGTTTCGCTGCGGGGTTCGTCAATTTTCCAAGTAAAATCAAGGGCATTGAAGACTGTGTCGGCCTCTACGATTTGGCCGTTGGGTTGATAATTTACCGCAGTAAGCGCGAGGATTTGGGGCGTGATGCCGGAAATACTGCCGTCGGTGTCAAAAAAGATAAGATTATCGCCGTCGTAGCTGAGATTTGGGGTGCGGTCGAAGATGCCGGCGAAGCGGATGTCGAGCGGGGCGCATGCGAGCGAAGTCCATGTTTTCATTCGGTTTTCTAGCGCGGGCGCAAACGCTTCGGGTGAGAGGCCATCGACGGTTTGGTCGTGGAGTTTCCAAAAGATTGGGGTGTCGGTTTTGTACCAGCGGAGGGGTTTGCCTTCACCGGCGGAATCGAGTCTGTAACTATGCGCCGTTGTTGGAGAAATTGTCACGGCGACGAGCGCGAAGAGCAGGGCGAGGAGGGGCGTTTTCGGCGTGTTTTTCGGGCGGAAGGGGGGCAAAAATGGGTGCCGCGCCCCGGTTAAAAGTGGGGGCGAAGTGGGGGCGGAGTGGGGGAGATTCTTGGGGTTTTCGGGGCGAAGTATTTGACAGGGGATTGGAGCGGCTATTGGCGGGGTGATCGGACGCTCGGTTGGAGGCGGGATGGTTCGCGACGCGATTGGAAGACGGTTCAGGATCGGTTCAGAGACCGTTACGCGCCGCGTCAATCGCCGATCGGGTGTCGGGTGGCTTCGGGGGGTGCGTTGGGGTGGTGAGCGAAGCCGCATCCCGAACGGTCCATGGGGGGGGGTGAGAGAGTCGAGAGGGGGGGGGGGAGGGGTGGTGGGCGCTACAG
>CAZXXB010000009.1:20964-31790 GCA_964644185.1 uncultured Myxococcota bacterium | reverse complement strand
TTCGGCAGGTCGTCGGCCCCGTGCGCCACCTCCTCGACGAGATCCGCAGCGAGGTCGTCGACGTGCTCGTGAGAGCCCCGAGCGAGCGACCGGCCATGGAGGCATTCGTTCGTCGAGTGCTCGTCGGCCAGGACGAGAGCGACAAGCCGATCAGCGAGCCACACCTCGCGATCCTACCGCTGCCGAGCGTCCACGGTCCGTACCCGGATGGCCGCGTGCGCCGCATCGCCCTCGCAGACTTCGGTGCGGATGACGACCCGACTCGGCGCGCGATCGTCGAGACGGCGCAGGTGCTCCTCCACGGCCGCGAACTGGTCGACAACGGGCGAGGTACCGGTGTTGTCCTCGACACGGAGCCTGATGGGCAGTGGCTGCGAGCCATCACAAAGCGCTCGCGCACCTGGGCCACGGTGACCCCGTTGGTGCAGGCAGCGAAGGAGCTGACGGGGGCAGAGTGGAAGCGCCTCGTCGAGGCGAGGCGCAAGGCCGAACAGGAGCCGGCGAAGGCCGCTGCTCGCGAGCTTCACCTTCGGAAGCGACGCCTCGAGTTGGTCGAGCGCAGCGTGCAGCAGGCCATCGTGGGTCATGAGGTGCGCATCGAGGCCATCGAGCTCGCGTCTGGCGGGCCCATGGCTGGCGTTCACGTCGCGACCCAGTATCGGGCCAACGGCTACCTCGGCGAGACGCCCAGGCTGCACGTGCGCGTGACCTTCGATCGACCTGTTGCGGGGCCGATCGCTATCGGCCGAGGGCGGCATGTTGGCTTCGGCGTCCTGTGGCCCGTCGACGCGATGGCTGTTGACGTTGGCGTGGCCAGTTAAACGTCAGCGGCTTCGTCCCGCCCGAAGGCCCTCCGCTGTTAATCGCTCTCGGCTTCTCTCTCCCCGCGGGCCAGAAGAGAGAGCGCGAACGCCGTCCCGAGCGCCCTCGTCGCGCGCTCCTTCACGCCCGCGGCGCTCTCTGCGCGAACGCTGTCCCGGCATGCGGCGAGCGCGCCGAGCGCCGAAGGTCGCGGAAACGTGGGGGAGAAAAGGCAGCGGCCCCGAGGATCGCTCCTGGGGCCGCTGTTGAACGACGCCTCCCGCGAAGTTCGCAAGGAGGAAGAAATGGCTCCCCCGGAGGGATTCGAACCCCCGACAGGGTGGTTAACAGCCACCTGCTCTACCGACTGAGCTACAGGGGAATAGGAGCCGCTCAAACACGCCCCACGCCGCTTTGGCACCGTCTCTGCCGACGCCACTTCAACGAGGGTGCGCGTGCCTATCCAATCAGAATTCGCTTGTCAACGCCCCCCTCGCGGATTCGCAGGAACCTACCGCACGCAAACCGCGACCCAACCGCAACACAACTCAGAACGCCAGTATCCACGCGCCCAACGTGCCGACCGCCGCCGTCGCCGTGAGCGGATTGCGTCCGAGCCGCAAACTTGGGAACCCTTCAACGTCGGTGCGCACACCTGCCAGTACCGCCACGGCCACGAGTTGCACCGCAAGCACGCTGAGACCCACCCAGACCGCCGTGCCCTGCCCCACAATCGCCTCAGACAGGTTGAGTCGCTGCACCCGCATCAGCCGCGGATAATCGATCACCAGCATCAGCAACACGAAAAACGGCACGCCCGTAATCGCCCACTCGAACGCCGCACGACGCCGCCATGCCGAGACCAGCGCCGGAGTCATCGGGCGCAGCTTCATCACGAGCCAGCGAAACACCACGACCTGAAAAAATCCGGCCGTGGCACCGAAGACCATCACAAGTACGGCGTAGAGAAGTGCTGCCATGCGCGACGATTAGTCGGTTTAGAAGCCGACCGCAAGCGACGTGGGACGCGCGGGCGTGATGAGCCCAGTGAACGAGCGATTTCCAGCAAAGTTGCGTTGCAGCGACTCTTCGAGCTTCGTGCCGCGGAAGTACTGCTTGTCTTCGCGGTAGAACTCGGCGGTCATCACGCCGGCAAGCACGACGAGCAGATTGTTGCGCGCCATCTCGCGGTTCCATTGCATCGGCATGCCGTGGTCGGTGCGGCACGGCATCGCATCGGGGTGGTGCTCTTGAATGTGATTGCGGCGAAACTCGCCCGTGCCGTCTTCTTTGATGCGTGCGGCACACCAGGGGCAGTTCCAGCGATGATCATCGCGGGCATGTACCTGCCACTGAGGGCTGTTGAGCGTGCGGCGAATCTGGCGGCGCATCGCAACGCGCAGCGCGGTTGACGCTTCAGCGATGTGAATCGCGACGTCGCGGGCCATTGCCGAAACGTCGACGCTCTCTTGATTGGGAGCAAAGTCGCGCACGGCGCAGACGAGCGCGGTGGCGAGAAACGCATCGAGTGTGCGGTATTCGACTCCGCCCACGAGCAGCTGGATTCCGGTCTCATCGGCGACGGCCTCGAAGGCGGCGACGTCGAACGACTCACATGTGCGCAGGGCTTCGAGGCGGGTGCGATGGCTGCCAAAGGCGAGCGCGCGGATAACGTCTTGAACGGCTTCTTTGTTGTTCCATTCGATAGCGGTGTCACGGGCCATAAGCATGGTGTTGCCTCGTCGAATATGGAGGGCAGCGCCCTCACCTCAGTATGTTTGGTCGGATACCGCCGACCCACTCCGATAACGTGTGCTGCCACACAGCCGCGAAACTAACCCGGACGACGTGCGGCGTCGAGTGACGCATCTCACACTAGACCCGAAAACGAGAGAAAAGAAAAAGCGCGTCGAAATTGTTCGCCGCATGGCGCAGCAAGGTTCGATTGCTTTCGCAGACGTTTTCAGACTCACCGGGCGCGCAACGTGGGTCACGTGAAACATGATTCACCGCACACGCTTACCCGACCACGATAGAAGAGAGTCACGACAGCGCAAATTTTTTGCGCGCAATCGTGTCAGCGCGGCTTCGTCAGCGATGGAAGCGGCGGCGGTGACGTGCCAAAGAACCAGTCGTCGAGCGCACCGGCGATCATTCGGTGTCCCTCTTCGTTGAGGTGCCCCTCGAAGATGATGTACGGGCAAGGCTTGTGCCCGGGTTTGAGCGTCGCCATCAACGACATGTGGGGGATGCCGTTCGACGCTGCCATCTCGGCGTAGTAGGTCTGCTCGTCGCTGCAACGCGACATCACCTCGGCAAACGACGGCAGAAAAATCGACGCCACCTCGACGCCACCGGCGCGCGCCTCGGCAACCAGCTCGCCAAATCGCGCCGTGTAGCGCTTCTTCGCATCGACAAACCCATCGTGGGTGCCCGCAAACTGAATCAGCTTGTCGAGTTCGCAGAGCCCCCAGTAACGTCCAGACTCATACAGCCAGATGTCATAGAACCAGCGCCCGACCCTTATCGTGTTGGGTTCGGCAAACATCTCTGCTTCGGTTTTGCCGACGAGATCGTGAATGTCATTCTCGAACTGCGAAATCAGCAGCGCGTCGGGTTTGACGATGGGCGCATACGCTGCGTAACGCTTGGCCTGCTTCACCAGTGATTGCCCCGGAAACGCAAGATTGATCACCCGCACGCATGGACGTCCGCGTTGCCTCGCGTCGTCGGTCATGCTGCGCGCCTCGACAAGGTCTGGAAAGCTGCGCCCGTCGTTGACACCGTGACCGAACGTCATCGAGTCGCCGAGCACGACGAGTGTGCGACACGCGGTTGGTTTCGCAAGGTCGGCGGGGTCGGCTTCAGCGACATCGTCGAGGTTCATCCGAATCTTCGAACGGCGCCCCCAGAGAAACCCCTGCCAGTAGTGAAACTCGCGAAACCTGGGGTCGGTCGATTCGCTGATGTAACCCCAGCTGTAGGCCATCGTGTTCCATGCGAACAGCTCGATGATCCCAAACAGAACAAGGGTCGGAACAAGTGAGAAAATCGCGAGCCTGGCTTTGTTCATCGCGGTGCGCTCGCGTGTGATGGCCGTGGTGAGGTTGGCGACCGCACAGGTTCAGACTGTGCAGCGCGCGTTGCCGAAACGTCGATACCGAGCGTCGCGAGCCTGGGTGCCACGTGGACGACAAGTTGCTCGGCAAGGTCGGTCGCGAGCAGCCGGTTACCCTTGCCGTTGGGGTGAGTGAAGTCGTCGGAATTCGGGTGGTTGCGGTATTCGCCGGGGGTGCGTAACAGCGTTGTCGTCAGGTCGATTTCGGGCACGTGTCGGCGACGCGCGAATCCACGAACGATGTCGAGCGAGACCGACGCGTAACACTCCTTTTGCATCGGGTCGGGCGCGCATGAGTTGGGGTCGGGCAACGGGCCCCGAAACGGAACATACGTCGCCACGACAAACTGCGCGCCCACACGCGCCGTCGCATCAGCCAGCTTGTCGAACTCGATTCCGCCAAGCTGGTGGTCGTCCTGAAAGCTCCACGACGGCCCACCACAGCGAAAGAAGCAGACAGCGCGGGCGTAGAGAAATCCGAAAAGCATCGAGTGCTGCGAGATCGCAATGGCCGGGTCTTCAAACCAGTGTTTGCGTCGCGTGTACGACGGCAGCAACAAAAGCGGACGCCCCGCATAGCCGAGAATCGCGTCGGTGAAATTGAAGTCGTTTGAGAACCAGACGTAGACGACGAGGTCGGGCTTGTAGGGTGCGACCTGCGTCTCGAATCGCACCCGCGTCTGGCGAATGTCGTAGCCCCCCACGGCGGCATTGATCACCTCGAATCGCGCGCCCACGTCAGCGAATCGCTCATCGAGAGTGCGCGCCACGAGCGCCGGTATCGAAAAAAACGCGGGCAGCCCGCCCCCCTCAACCACCGAATCACCAAGCACCGCGATGCGCAGCTTGCCGGGCACGCGCTCGCGCGGAATCGTACCGTAATTATCGAATCGCGCGATGATGCTGGGGTCGTTGGGCTCAAAGCCAAGCTCAGGGTTATCTGAAATGCGAATGAAACTCGGAAACGCGACGTAACGCGCGAGCCCCTCGGCAGCGGCAAGCCCCAGCAGCAGCAACACGACGAACATCACGGGCCCGCGCAGATCGACTTGCGCGGTGGCGGGCAATCGCGCGGCGGCGGGCTGCTCCGCGGGCTTCGTCGGGGTGACGCTCATGGTGTGCGGGCGCGCCTTACGCCGCGGCCTTCATCTCGCCTTCGCGGGGCGCATCAGACGACAACGGAAGAATCACCGCGCGCATCGCCTCGATTTCAGCGCGGGCACGGGCCTTGAGCGACTCAATGTCGTCGAGCGTCATGCCCTTGGTCGAGATCGGCTTACCAACCGTGACCCATGCGCGCGAGTAGCCAAAGATAAAGCTGTTCTTGGGCAGTGCACGACGCGTACCCGCGATCGCGACGGGCAGCACATCGGCACCATTTTCGATCGCGAGGCGAAACGCTCCATCTTTGAACGGCAACAGATCGAGTGTTTTCGAGCGGGTCCCTTCAGGAAAGATCATCACCGGCACACCAGCGTCGAGCCGCTTTTTGCACTCGGCCATCGCTCGCTTTGCCGACTCGCTATGCCCCCGCAGCACCGGAATATCCCACGAGAGCCACATCGACCAGCCGACGAATGGAATCTTGAACAGGCTCGATTTACCAAGCCACTTCATCTCCCACGGCAGGTACGAGATGAGAAACGGGTCTGCCGTCGAGGCGTGGTTACTCACGACGACGGTCAGCGGATTGATTCCGTTGCGCGGCACGTCGCCGTAGATGCCGAATTTCCAGAACGGGGTCAGCTTCGTCGCGATGATGGCGTTGATGCGGTAGAGCCTGCCGGCGACGAGGCTGCGGCGGTCAAATGGCAGGCAGACGAGCCAGACGACGGCTTGCACGATGCAGCCAAAAATCGAGACGAGGGCGATGTCGAGCCATGTCCAGATCGAGAGAATCAGTTTCATTTCGGCGCCCCACTTCGCATTGCAGGTGAGTTGCGGCGTGAGCCGACAGCGCAGCCGACAACCTCGACCTGACCGGCGACGATTGACACGGCGACGCGACGTGTGTAGACAACCACGCGGGGAAAAGTCAAAGTTTTTCGGTGGTTACCCCAACCTTCCTCCGATATCCTTCGTACGGTCTTGTTCGTACGGTTTCGCACGCCCGACGGTCAACATGCAAGCACATTTCAAGGTCGGCTACAAAGCGGTTTATCCAGGGCACGGTGTCGGCGAGATTCTCGGAATCGAAGAGAAAACCGTCGCAGGCGACACCCAGAAATTCTACGTCATCCGCATCCTCGACAACAACATGAAAATCTACGTGCCCCTCGCGTCGGCTGACAGCGTCGGGCTGCGCGAGATCATGTCGAAAGAAGAGGTTGCCGAAGTCCTCAAGATTCTCAAGAAGAAAAAGAAGGTCGTCTCGGCCGGTCACGTGACATGGAATCGCCGCTACCGCGAGTACATGGAAAAGATAAAGACCGGCAAAGTGCAAGACATGGCCGAGGTGCTGCGCGACCTTTACCTCTTGAAGTACGACAAAGACCTCTCGTTCGGCGAGCGCAAGATGCTCGACACGGCGCGTTCGCTGCTGATCAAAGAGCTGTGCCTTGCGATGGATGAGACCGAAGACGAGGTTGAAGACCGTCTCGGCAAAATCTTCGCCGTGCAGGAAAAGGTCGAGAAACCGGCGTAACCGCCTGTCTGACCGCCTGCCTTACCAATGCCAACCCACCGACCGGAACGCGGCAGACCGACCCGACGTGCTTCTCCGTCGCACTATGCTCTAAAACAGAATCACGCCTTCGCAACTCACGGGCAAATTGGAATCTGAGCATCCCGCGAATTGCAATTGGCTGAGACACGTTCCAATCGTGCTGCCGAGCCCTTGGGCACCAGAACAATCGAGAATCTCAGACGACTCGGTGAGGCACGTACCTTCGTCGTAGTATGCTCCGCATCGAACCAACCAGTCGCACGTCGTGCTCAGTAACTCGACGCACTTCAAGACCGGCTCTGGAAAAAGAATCACCTCTTCGCACTCGTACGGAAACGCGTATTCAAGCGATCCGCACGCCGCGTCCTCTATCGCATCCAGACAATCGTTGTAGAGCAAACTCGTAGACTGCGCTCGCTCGCATGGCAGAATCTGACGAAAGTCGGCCTCGCACTGCGCGATCTCGTACTCGGGCGCGTCGTAGCAGGCGCCGAGGCTTTCACAAGCCACGCTGATGTATGCGTTGCACTTGACCGACGCGGGGTCGCTGTCGTCGGGGCGGTCGCCGCCGCAACCCGTTGCCACGAGGAGCAAAAGCGACATGAGCGAGTAGATCGTAAGGGTCTTCTGTTTGTCGCGCTTCATTGCAGTTTCTCCGCGCACGATCACTCTGCTTCGGTATCAGCGCAGCTTTGCGAGCCAAGCCAGTACAGCGTTGATTCATCACAGCTTGATGCAGACAACCGGTCGTCTACCGCGCCTTTGCAGTTAAACGCAACACAATCGGAGAATCGAGACGACTCATACCAGTCGCAGTGCGTCAAAATTCGGCAAAACGTAATGACGAGCAACAGGCATTCATCGCTCTGACACTCTTCCGCTGACGGGATACGGCTGCACCGCGCATCGTCAAGGCGCTCGACGGTCATCGGCAGCCTTGTTGTCGTCGTCTCAATGCACACCCCGCCGAGGCAGTCGTACGTTTCTTCACACGCCTCACCAAGACCCGCATCGCCGTAGCAGTATTTCGCGCCGCCGACGCTGTTGCCGCAGATTCCCGACGCGCACTCTAAGTCGCTCACGCAGATTTCGCCGTTAGGCTTGACACCGGCACCCTGCCCGTCATCGTCATCCGGCTCGCTGTCGCTTCCTGTTCGTGGCCCGTCTGGTCCAGTCTCTTGGTCGCCTGCCTCGGGGTCAACGCAGAGGCCCGCGTCGCAAATGCGATCACCTTTGCAGTCCGTGTCTTTATTGCAGGCACCCCCGAAGTCATCGCCATCTTCGCACGCCGACGACCCTCCGACGAGCACCATCACCGCAAGCACCGACACCGCTCTCTGCGGTGTAACCCGAACTGTTTCGCCGTTTTGCATACTTTTTCTCCCGCGTTGATCGACCGCCAGAATCGGCGGCCAGATCGTCATCGCGGAAGGTGCAGACAGAATAATTCTCACGGCCCTGAATAATTCGCATTGACGGTTCGAGGCGCACGGCCTCGTCAGGATGAACCCCAGCGCCAAAACGAAAAAGCGCGCGCAGGAGAAGGTTCGTGTCCCACGCGCGCCCGGATGATGTTGGTATCTGGCGTCAAGCGACATCAAAGTCGCTACGTCAAGGCGAAGTATCAGGCACCAGAAATCGGCTCAGCGAAAGAATCGACCAGCGGAAGAAAGCCCGTCAGAAGAAAAGACCCGTCAGAAGAAAAGAATGGACCCCGTCCGACTTCACACACAGAGTTTTGTTGCCCGGTAAGGTTCTCAGCGACATCTGTTTTTTATTGACGCTCTGCGCATGTCATCGAACGGGGTCGAGTTGACGAAGGGTTGGTCGTGACCTGACTGCATGGCCCGAGAAGGCGCCTTGCCGAGGCGGCCTTGTTTGAATGTCGGGCAAAGACCCCGACAAGGCGCGATCGCGGTGCCGTGATGATCGCGGTGGAGACGCGAGCGGTGCCATCTCGTCACGCGCCGTCGAGCAGTGCCGACTGCGCGTCCACTCCGATTGGTTCGTTCGTTCCGAACGGTCCATACCGTCCGAATGGTCCATACTGTGGGTGCGACGTTGCCTGGCGGGTTTCGTATATCGTGGCGGTCACAAGATACTTCTGCGCGTCTCGGTGAACCTCTCACAACAGGGTGCGAGGCCCCGGCAAATCCGGGTCGTTGAATAGTGCCTTGCGGCAGACGCACATCATCTTCTGTGGCAAATTTCTCTGTCACGGTCTTCATCGAGTGCTCGACCTCGCGAATGGACGTTTTACCCGCTTCGCGGTGCCGACGTTCGCGTCTCCGTTTGAATACATCGTCGTTGCGGTCAGGTCGTATGCTGCGGCGGCTTGCCTCTCGGCGTCTCGGCTCGCAGCGTGCTGGCGATTTCGGTGTCTTCGGTTTTCAGAGCGTCGTTTTGCTTTCGCTTCCGACGGTCGAACCATAGCAGTCGCCGTGCCAGCTTTTCGGCGACAGGGCTCTCGTGGGGTAAACGAAACGTCGAAGGCAGACATCTTCTCTAGGTTTATCAGCTAGTTAGAGATGCCTCGCGGTCAGGCTGGCAGACATGGCAAGCCCGGCAGACAGGGCAGCGCGGCCACACCTATCAGGGTACGTTGCCGCTTGCACCGGAAGATGTTCAGATGGCCGGTCAGTGCTGCACGATTGTCTTGTTCAGGCTCTGTTCACCACTTAGAGGGTGCGCGCTGCCCGTGCGCTAAGTCACTGTGATTGGCACCGACATCAGTTGCGACCGCAAGAAGCGCGTCCCAATCGAAATCCTGCGATAGCGCATGCAGATGAACCGGTGTACGAGAATCTTTCTAACAAGAACGTTGACGTCAACCCGCCCTGCCCCGCGCAGCAAAGATGAGTGATCCATTGGCGAACGATGTACCCAACTCGCCGATACCGCATTTGAGCGTGGTGATGCCCGCGTTCAACGAAGAGGCCAACCTGCGCGGCGCTATCGAGCACGCGATCTTGCGCCTCGACGAGCTGCAGCGCGACTACGAGATCATCGTCGTCAACGATGGCAGCACCGACAACACGGGCGACCTCGCTGACGCGCTTGCCGCCGAACACCCCGGTATCGTCCGCGCGCTACATAATCCGACCAACCTGAAGCTCGGCGGCACGCTGCGCCACGGATACGCGGCCGCACGCGGAACATGGGTGCTCTACACCGATTCCGACCGTCCATGTGACATGGCGAATGCAGCGACGGCGCTTGAAATCGCTGAGGCGCAGGGCGTCGATATCGTTTCGGGCTTTCGCGTCAACCGTGAGGCCGATGGACCATGGCGGCTCGTGATGTCGCGCAGCTACACCGAGCTAACGACGCTCGTGGTGGGTCAGCCCGTCGCCGACATCAACTTTGCGTTCAAGCTCATGCGGCGCACGATGCTCGCTTCGCTTGCGCTATCGAGTGCGGGTTCGTTCATTCACGCAGAGATGTTTGCGCGCGCGCGCGAATTGGGCTTCACGGTGGCCCAGTTTCCGGTCTATTACACGCCACGCGTCGCCGGCGTTTCGACTCTGGCTTCACCGCGCGTCATCGCCAAGATTCTCACCGAGATGGCGGTGTTTACCGCGCGCAGACGGCTGACGCGAGAGACGTGAGCGACTCGATTGAACGCTGTCATTCTCCACTGCGACGACCTGGGACTTCACCCGTCGATCAATGCTGCTATCCATCAGCCAAGTGGTCTGGGCGACGCTGCACCGCTCGCTGAGGTGCTTTCGTTTTCGCTGCTGGCGACGGGCGATGCCGCGCATGACGCGGTGACTCAGTTTGACTCGTACCTCAACCGCTGCGTCGGGTTGCATCTCGCGCTCACCGGCGTCAAGGCAGCGGCGCCAGAAGCGTGGCCAACGGGTTTGCTCGATCACGACGGACGAATGCCCCCATCGGTGAACACCGTCGCGCGCGCGCTCTTCACCCGAAGACTCACCAGCGCCACCGTCGCACGTGAATGGCTCGCACAGCTCAACCGCTTTCGCGCCCTTGGCTTCGGCGCACCGACCCACATCGACGGACACCAACATGTTCACGCGTTGCCCTGGCTCGACGATGCGCTCGTCGCCGTCGCGCGAGCGGCAGGTCGCGTGATCGTGCGCGTGCCTGAAGAGCCGTGGTCGCTCGCCCTCGACAATGCGCTCGAAGGCACGCGCAACCCGGCTAGCATCGTTGGGCTCAACGCCTCGGCGATCTGGTTGCGGCGGTCGTTGCACCACGCTGGCATCGCCACGACCC
>CAZXXB010000009.1:10010-20879 GCA_964644185.1 uncultured Myxococcota bacterium | reverse complement strand
CCTTCGGCACACGAGCGTGACGCCGTCGAACTCTACCTGCACCCGTCAATGGAAACCGTGGTCGACGGCTATCGACAGACCGAAGAGCTCGAGCTGCTGACGTCGCCCAATCTCTATCGCCTCTTCGCATCGCGTGGCGTTGCCACCATCCGCTTTCGCGATTTGCTGCCCGGCTGACGGCAACTTGCGGCGTCCGCCATCGGCGCCAGCTTCTTGCGCAGCATCGCAGGCAAAAAAAACAGCCCCACGTTTGAGGTGGGGCTGCTCGATAGCAAGTCGTTTCGGATTCACATCATCGCCCTGAGAGGCCAATCGACGCAACCCGAACGAAGACCGACCGCGCTCAGCGCAACGCGGTCTTCACGGCTGCCGCGTCTTCGGTCACGGTGATCGCACCGGCCTTGACGTTGGTCAGCGTCTGCTCACGGCCCGACGGCCACGCAATCTTTAACTCGTCGATCTGCTCTGCCGAGCCAAGACCGAAGTGGACGAGTCGCGACGACTGGGCGGTACCGTTGTTGGCGACCACGTGACGCACGAAGCGCTTGCCGCCGACGGTCGCGGTCAACGTTGCACCAACGCCGTCATGGTTCGAAGTGGCACCCTTCAAGGTCACGCGAACAGCCTGACCCTCTTCGTTCCGATTGCGCAGCAACTGCACGGTCGGGAAGCTGTACTCCGCCGTGCCCGGGTCGGCGTTACGCAAAAACAGGTCTTGACGACCATCGTTGTCGACGTCGGCAACCGAGATGATGTAGCCATCGTAAATCGAGTCGGCACCTTCGAGGTAACCCACTTCGGTAAACGCACCCGCACCATCGTTGCGGAACAGGCGATTGCGCTGGTAACCGGCCATCGACGGACGCGCTTTGGTCGTCGGCGCGAGCGGGCTGTGAACGTCGCCCTCAAACGTGCGCAACGTCGTCATCATGTTCGAGAAGCCTGAATCAAGAGCCTCGGTCGAGTCGCCACCGCTGCGCTTGTCTTCGATGCGACCCGACTCAAGCTGGGTGTAGTTGCGGATAAACGTGCTGCCAAGGTCTTGCGTGCGGTCGGTGCCCGACCAGAGCCCGTTGGCGACGTAGATATCGAGCAGGCCGTCGTTGTTGTAATCAACGAACTCAATGCCCGCGAGCCCTTCGCCCGCAAAGTCGAGGCCCGAAGTGCGGGTAGCGTCGCCAAACTGGCCGTCACCCTTGCCGTTGTAAAGCAGCACGCCGCGCTCGCCCACACGGGCATAGGTCTTGCCGAAGTTCGCTTCGCACGAGCGGTTCATGCGCTCGCTGGCTGCGAAATTGACGTTGGTCATCGCCAGGTCAAACACGCCGTCGTTATTGACGTCGCCGACCGCCGCGCTCATGCCGTAATCGGCATTATCGATGCCGATGCTGCGCGACACTTCTTCGAAGCGACCCTGACCATCGTTGCGGAACATCGGGCTCACGTTGCCACGGTCATCCATGACCACGAGATCGCTGTCGCCGTCTTGATCGTAGTCGAACGAAACCGCCGAGTGCGGAAACAACGGCGTGCGCCCCTGCGCGTAATCGGGGGCCCCGGCAAACGCCTCGCCCGTCGCATCTTGAAACGCCTTGCCGTCGTTCATGAACACGCCCTGCACACGCTTACGCTGCTCGGACTTGTCGGCGAGGTTGGTGAAATCTTTGACGCCCGGGAAGCCGACATAGAAGTCGAGCAAGCCGTCGCGGTTGAAGTCGCCCGCTGCCGCCGGCATCGCATAGTCGTCGTGACCGCGATCGCGCACCACAACCTGCGCCTTCTCGAACTTGCCTTCGCCGACGTTGCGGTAGAACACGATCTCGTTCTTCACGTTGACGTCGGGTTCGAAGCGCACCAGCAAAAGGTCTTGACGTCCCGAGTTGAAGAAGTCGCCGAAAATGGCCGTCTTGACGAGCGTGTCTTCGCTGAGACCCGCGTCACGTGCCGGAGCAAACCCACCCTTGCCGTCACCTTTCAGCAGCGTGCCGGGGCCGTACGCTCCGACGTACAGGTCAACGTTGCCGTCGCCGTCGAAGTCACCGGCCGCCTGCGCATAACCGCCGCGACGAATCGCCTCGATGCGGGGGTAGGTGGTGAGTTTGTCGAGCCCAGCAGTCATCGTCTCATCGGCAAACGACGGCTTGTCGCTACGCAGCGTCTCAGCCTTCACGACGTCGATGCCCGTCACCTTCCAGCCGTCGCCGCTGCGCGCGACCGAAATCGCGAGCTCGCCGCGGTCGTGACGGCGGGTCGATTCGCCCTCGACACCGCGTACGTCGAAGCGCGTCAGAACCGTTGCTTTTTCGATCGCCAGGTTGTCGGCGTTGCGCTGCGACTTGTCGGCGCGAATCTCGGCACCATCAAGCTGCACATCGACGAGCGAGGTGAAACCCTTTGCATACGCGGCGAGGGCCTGCGTCGCGGCCTCCGAGCCGGTCACGGGCGCGGCAGCCTGCCAATCGAACTCACGAATCGTGCCGACCGTGCGACGCGCATCCGAATTGACCGAGCCAAGCGACGCGACGCGGGCCTCTTCAGCGAAGACCGACGCAACGGCCGACGTGTTGCCGGTGAGCAGCGCCTTTTCAAGGCCGTGCAGCACCGAGCGCTCGATCGAGTTGAAGTCTTGCTCATCGAGTTCGCACAGCTTCTCGGTCGTGAACGGGGCCTCCGACTCGGACGAACCGCCGTTCGCGCGCGACACCGCCGACGCAGACATACGCGCCGTCGTCACTTCACCGAGCGAACGCGCCAGAAGACTCGCAGCCGACAGTTCGACAGTCGGCGCGGACCGGGTCGCGATGTACGCCGCCCCTGCCGCGAGAATTGATGCGCCCACGCCGAAAGCGATGTAACTTTTATTCATGCTGGCCTCCGCGCGCTTACGTCCGCGCACATGGTAATTTCACACCCCACTCTAGCAAACGGCTCTTCGATTTCAAACGAAAATCGAAGGTGATGGGGTAGAAACTTTTTGAAATCTGCGACTTTTTGCACCCTGACACAATTCGTGAATCCCGTTTCATCGGCGTTCGCTGCCCGCGGCCCGGCAATAATGACCCCGAATTTCGCCAAGCCCCGCGCCACCATCGCCAGACTCGCCCTCTTCGCCCCCAAGTTCAGTGCTGATGTGTATCGCACCCACCACCGTGCACGACGCCCTTCCGCCGCGAAGCCGACTACGTTCGAGCGCCGACTCGGCGCGCACCGAAACATGGCGGGTGTACGACCCAAACTCGACGACACCGTATCGCTCGGGAAGTTTCGCAGTCGTGCGCGTATCAGCGGGCAAGACCGGTAGCCGCTGCATCAGGCCAGCCTCCATGTACGCTTCGATCCCATATTTCATATAGCCCGGCATGACATAGACCACCTGCGCATCGTGCGGAAACGCGTCGAAAATCGGCGCCGCGAGCTTCTGTTGTCCGCGCTCACGCTCGATGAAGCTGGCATTGCCGACTGTGTTCATCACCACCAGCTCAAACACGTGCGACACCGCCACGAGCGCTGCCAACGCATGCGCCGCGCGCAACGGCCACCGCGACAACGCGTCGGCTACGAGAATTGCTGCCGCGAGAATCGCCGGCACGTAATACTCGAACCGACTGGCACGCCCCTCTGAGATGAACCCGACAAAACTTGCGACGATGGGCGGCAGCACGAGCACGAGGACCATCATCACGAGCAGCGGTACTCGCTGGTCATCATTGGCTGAACCCGCCGAACCGCCGCCTCGCCGGTAAGTCTTCGCGATCTCGACGACGAGCGCCTGCGCCGAAGCGCCAATGCGCCCCCGCGTGTAAAACGCCACCAGCAACGAAAGCACCAGCAACCCGGCCACGAGCGGAACCACGTACGACGCCGCGATATAGTGGCGCACGTAATCGACGAACCACGTGAACGTAAAGTGCGCCATGTCGTGGTCGGTTGCGGTGTAAGCTTCAGCGATCCAGAGCATCCACCCCAGCGAAAGTGCCGCCGTCACGACGAGCGCCACCATCGAGTGCCGCCAATGCGGGGCGCCTCGGTACGCCAGCAAAATTGCGAGCCCCGCGGCGAACAGGTGCAGCACGACCGCCGAGTGGTTGAGCACCGCGGCGAGCGACAGCAAAACCACTACCACGGGTGCGATGCGCATTCGCTCGTACGCCATCCGATGCAGCAGCAGCAGCACGATGGTCATCAGAAAAAGCTGAAACGTATAAGTGCGCACGTCGCGCGAGAACTCGACGATGAGCGGACTCGTGATCACGTAGGCGGCAGCGACGACACGCTCGTGGTGTTTCAGCAAGGGCTTTGAGAGTAAAAAAAGGGCGACGCCCGACGCGAAGCCAAAAAACGCCGAAACCATGCGCAATGGAAGCTCGCGCAAGCCAATCTGACTGCGCAGTAACTCAATCGTCACGGGCCAGAGCGGTCCACGACGTTCGCTCGCACACGCGGCGCGAAAGTCGGGGTCGGTCAGAAAACGCCGACCCATGCGGAACACCTCGAACTCCATCAGGCTGAAGCCTGGCGAGTCGTGGTGGAGAGCGACGGTGATGAAAAACGCCGGGGTGACAAACCACCACATGCGACGAACGAAAACGCGCGCGAGCAACGGCCAACCACCTGCGGTCGGCGTGCTCAGGCGACCGCGCTCGCGTTCGGGTGGCGTTGATGCGGCCTGCTCTCGTTCGGGTTGAAACTGCGGCATGCTGACATCCGGCTGACGACTTGACGCGGTAGCCTTTGCATATCGGTACACGCTTGTCAGTCCGAAGATTTCGACGCGCCCGTCGCATCACCCGTCGCATCGCGTGGCAGATGACGCGCAACCTCGCGTCGCGCGGCCTGCCTCAACGCAGCAATTCTGCAACCGGAAAGCCACGCGATCGTGGGGCTGTCGAATTGACGCGCGCCGTCACGACGCCTAGATTCCGTCACAAGTTAGAAGCCGCAGACGTGAGCCGTCCGGTTCTCGGCGAGGAGAGGGCGCTATGAAGGCAGAAGTTTTTCGTGAGTATGACATTCGCGGCATCGTCGCGACCGATTTTCCAGCGCACGACATCGTCACGCTGGGCCGAGCGTTCGCAACGTACGCGCGTTCAAAAGGGGCGAAGAACGTCGTCGTCGGTCAAGACTGTCGCGAGACGAGTCCATCACTTGCCGCAAGCTTCATCGAGGGCGCGCGAGCAGGCGGCCTCGATGTAATCGACGTCAGCATCGTGGCGACCCCGATGAACTATTTCGCGTCGTTCGAGTACAAAGCCGACGCGAGCGTGCAAATCACGGGCAGCCACAACCCCATCGAGTACAACGGCTTCAAAATGACGCTGTTTCGTGCGGCCCTCTTCGGCACCGAGATTCGCGCGCTGCACACACTCATGGAAGCAGGCGACTTTGCGAGCGGTGCCGGCAGCTACGAAAAGCGCGACATCACCCCCGCCTACCTTGCTTACCTTGAGCGCGACATCAAACTCGCAAAACCGCTCAACGTTGTCCTCGACGCGGGCAATGGCGTCGCCGGTCCGTTCGCCGTCGAAGCGTTCACGCGCATCGGCTGCAAGGTGACGCCGCTTTACTGCGACATGGATGGCACCTTCCCGAACCATCACCCCGACCCGACCGTCGAAAAAAACCTCAAAGACCTGATCGCGACCGTCAAGGCGCAGCAGGCCGACATTGGCATCGCGTTTGACGGCGACGGCGACCGGATCGGCGTCGTCGACGGCCGCGGACGCATCATCTGGGGCGACATGATTCTGCTCTATCTCGGCGCCGCGCTCGCCAAAGAGGTGCAGGGCGTCAAGATGGTCGCCGACGTGAAGTGCAGCAAGGTGCTTTTCGAGGGGCTGCGCGCCCGCGGCGTCGACATCGAAATGTTCAAGACCGGCCACTCGCTGATCAAAGCGCGAATGAAAGAGACCGGTGCCCAGCTTGCGGGCGAGATGAGCGGCCACATCTTCTACGGTCACCGCTTCTTCGGCTTCGACGATGCGACCTATACCGCCTGCCGTTTCGTCGAGATTCTCGCCGCCTCGGGCGAAAAGCTCTCTGCGTTTTTCGACCGTCTGCCCAAGATGGCCGCGACACCCGAGATTCGCCTCGAAGTGCCCGAAGCACTGAAGTGGGAACTCGTGAAGAAGGCTCAAGATTTCTTCGCCGCCGAGGGTAACGACGTGAACACCATCGACGGTGTGCGCGTCACCTTCAAAGACGGCTGGGGGCTCTTGCGCGCGTCGAACACGCAGCCCGTGATCGTGCTGCGTTTCGAGGCCGAGGGCGAGGCTCGCCTGCACGAGATCGAGAAGCTCTTTATGGGCAAGCTTGCCGAGTGGGGCGCTGGCGACGCCAAAGCCGCCTCGCACTGAGTCGTCACCCCCGCCTCATTGGCCTTTTGGCTCTTCGCCCTGCGGCTCACCGCATCCGTTCGGCGACCCGCAGCTCAGGCGGGGGTGTAGACTTCGCGCGGCCCACGCATCTGCTTGATCACGTCGACGAGATGCAAAAATGCCGCGGGCTCGTGCGCAAAATCGCTCGCACCCGCGTTGACGACCAGAAGCCGCGCGCGGTCGAAGTAATAAAAGAACTCACTGTACGCACGCACCAGCATCTCGGCCTCGTCAAAGCTCACCGGCACGCCCGCCTGCTCGCGTGACCGCCGCACGATCGCCTCAGGCGATGTGTGCACGTAGATCACCAAATCGGGCTGCGGTACGTCGTGCACCATCAGCGCGTAGAGCCGCGAAAACAACGTACGGTCTTCGTCGCTAAGCCGCATCCGCGCGTAAATCGTGTCTTGCTCGATGAGAAAGTCGCTCACCGTCACGCGCGCGAAGAGGTCTTGCTGCAGCAACCGCAACATCTGTCGGCGACGCGCAAGCGCCGAGACCACCTGCATCTCGAGCGCCCAGTCTGACGGGTCGCTCTCGTAGCGGCGGGCAAACGGATTTTCGAATGTCTCCGAGAGAATCGCGCGCCCCTCAAAATGGGCCGCCAACTGCCGCGCGAGCGAACGGCGCAGCACAACGTCGGCGCCCTCGACCACGATCGAGCGCAGCCGCAACGAGCTACGCAATGGCTCGGCGATACGTTGCGGAACACGCGCAGCCGACGCACGACGCGGCTTACGCGCGCCCGATGCAGCTACAACGCCAGTGCTGTGGTCTTTGCGCAACACGCGCGAGACTCTAACCCGCGCACGCGCCCGGTCAACAAAACGCAGCCTGCACCCGGCGCAACCCCAGCCGACCCGCACCCACTCAATCGTCGTGCGTGTCGCGCAGTCGCTCGCGCCGCGCCGCCTCACGCTTCAGCTGCTCAAAAAACGGATTGTTGCGGGTGAATCGGGGCACCAGCTCATCGGTGATGCGGCGCGCAAGCCACCCATGCACGTTGCGAATCTCACCCACCGCACCGCGCGCCGCCAGAAGCGCCACCGACTCGGGCGCTGCGTTGACGTTGACCGCCGCCCAATAAAGATTCTTGTAGCGCTCACCCGACAACAGCAACTCGCGCGCCTCGTTCATCAACACCTCGGCAACGAGAAAGTTGATCTGCCGGTAGTCGTTCGGAATCCATCGCGGCGCCGCAAGCGAGAGCCCCGCCTCACGCACCGCGCGCGCCGCCGCTCGCACCGTCGCCGTACACCCAGCCTCAGCCACCGTCTCATACAGCTTCGTCGAGCCAGGTGCCTCGAGCAGCACGAAGCCCGCCCCCGCTGCCTTCGCCTCACCCAGAAGCCGCGTGCGCACCTCACTCGGCAACGCCTCTTCGCAGAACTGCTCACCCAGATAGGCCCCAACCGGAACCCCAGCCGACGCAAGCGCGCGCGCCGCCTCCCACAATGGCGCAGTGGCACCACCGTCGTGCCCCGGCACACGCAACACGACCGCCGCGTACGACGCCCGATGCGCCGCGACCAGCGACGCTACGTCAGCCGCAACGCGCGGTGACCCGGTGACAATCATCGCGGGCCAGTGGTCAGCGGCCAGCGCTTCATAAACCGGACGAAGCGTCGCGAGTTCTTCCGCATACGGTTCGCTCTCAAGCCCCAGCGCCGTCACATCCGGGCGCAAGGTGCGGCGCGAACGCAACCGCTCGGCGAGCGCCGCCCCAAGCCGCGCCGCAACGTCGTCAGACCCAGCGGCATCGGCCAATCGCTCGGTGCGCAACCGCAGCCGGTAGCCAAGCCACAGCGCCGGGTCAACACGTGGTACCCGCGCAAGCTCGACGACGTCGTGATGTTCGGTAGATTGGCGCGTCACGTAACTTCGCTTCCGATTCGATCACTCGGCAGGGGCAATGCAAAAGCGCAACCCGCCACCAGTTGCGTCGCATCTAAATCCAGACGGGCAGTCACCATCGTCGCGACATACGGTACCCGGACAAGGCTCCGCATCGGCTGCGCCGCTGCACACATCGGCCGCATCGCCCGTCTCACCCGTCTCACCCGTCTCTTCGGCGAGGTCGCACGCCGCATAACCGCAACCTGTCGGTATGCACGCGTCGGCAAACACGCAGCAATAACTTCCATCGCCAGAGCACGCGGTCGTGAGCGCCGCATCGCAGCCCCCAGCCCGCTCGGCAAAATACGCATCAAGCGCGTCATCGGCGCAAAATGCGCCACCATCGTCATCGTCATCGCCTGTGGGGGCTGCGGGCAGCTCGTCCCCCGTCTCGCCATCGTCGAGGTCGGCAAAATCGCCCGGCCCCGGGTCGAGCGGACCCTGCTGCGCGAAGATCACCGGCACCGCGGCAGGGGTAAACGTGACGACGCCAATGTCGTAGTTTTGCACGTTCATGCCGCACGCCGATGTGGCACCGACCACCATCACAAAAAACAGCAGCGCCCGTGGAAAACGCAGGCGAACATGGCGAGAGGGTAAAAACACAGTGCGGGGCAAATACGCGATTTGACGCGCCGGGGCAACAGCCGCGCCGCCCACATACGCCGATTGCAGCCCATCGCCTCACCTCGCAGCCCCCCACCCGACTGCCGCCCCCGATGCCCCCGCCCATACCCGCGTGCCTCAGAAATCTGAAACAGAAATCCGTCAACGCCAGCGCACGGTTGCGCCCGCCTGCCCCGTACCCGCCTGCCCCGTACCCGCCAGCCCCGTACCCGCCAGCCCCGTACCCGCCAGCCCCGTACCCGCCTGCCCTGCGCCCGCCTGCCCTGAGGCCAAAGCAGGAATGCCGCGAGCAAAGCCAAAGCGCGCGCCAACTTGCCGGCGGGTGAGAGGGGGGTGTGGCATCGGAATGCCATAGTTTTTGCAGAAAACAGCACGATTTGAACAACCGTGCAGGGCAACGGGTAACCTGCCGCCTTAGCGGCGCAACGATCCGTCGGTGTAGTAGAGCGATTTCACGAGCGACTCTTGTTCGACCGGCATCAGCGCCGTTGAGACCGGCACGCGCCGCGGCAGCCGCGATTCCCACACCAGCAACAGCACGAGCAGCAGCACGAGGCCCAGCACGACACCATACGGCACCAGCGATCGATGCGTCGCGTGGGCCGCGAGTGCCGCCCAGCACAGCACCGCCGAGACGACCACGACGCGCCCGATGCGCACATCGTGCGGGTCTTTTCCGCGAGGGTCATGGCCGTGTGCGCGTGTTTCGTACGCGCGATGCTCCGCACCGCGAATTTCTCGAACGCTGACGGTTGTTCCGTCGAATGCCTCGGCCATGATCATCCCCTGCGTTGAGACGTGCTGCCTGAGAAACCTGACACGCGCCGTGCTGGCTTCACCGCCGTCGCACCGGATGATCAAAAACAAGCAAGCCCCGCGCCAACACGGTTTGCGGCGCGAGGCTCGGCACATTGAGAGGCGTCGGCAGGGGTGAGCGTGACGAGACGTGCCCGCCACAAACCCTCAACCCCTGCGTGCTCACCCACTAATTCCCGTCACCCATCAAGACCCACTTCTCCGCTCAAGACCCTTTGTCGTCGGAGTCACAGGGGCCGTTGCACAACGGCTCGATCAGGCCACCCGGTTTCAAAAACCGGTTGATCTGCTCTTGCAGCGGTGGCGAGCGACGTGGGCACTCGTGCGAGTCTTCGCCCGTCGTTGGTGCGCGATTGATGAGCCAAATCGGCTCGACACCGCAGTCGATATCGACGCTCGCCGATCCATCCACCGCCTCGGTCGAGGTCGTAAGCCCGCTGATCGTCCGCGTCGACGGCACGAGGTGCGTAAGGTTCATCGAGCGTGCGCCAAACATCGCCCCCCAGTGATTCACGAGGTGGTCGTTCCACGCATGCTGATACAGCACCCTCTTCGCCGGACGTCCCGGCAGCGGCGTCTTGCCGTTGCCCATTGAGTGAATGAACCCGCTTGGGTCTTTGCGTACCCACAGCGAATCGGCAATCTTGAGCGCAAGCTGTTGTTCAAGCACCGAGAACTGCGTGCCCAGAATTCCAAAGAGCGCCGTAAAGCCCGTGCTGCGGTCGAGCAGTATGTTGTAGCTGCCCGCACCGACGCCAAACACCGCGCGGTCAATGGTTGGCGAGAGCGCCACGTAGGGCTGGCCCAGCAGCGCACCCTGCGAATTGCCGTAATAGTACCCGTGCTCGGTATCGACCTGAATCGTCTTGCCGGCATCTTCAGTGCCTTCGAGCGTTGCCGTGAGCGCAGCCTGCACATCCGGATGATTCAGAATCACCCCTTCCTGCATCATCAGCATCAGCCCGGCAAAATTGAGATAGCCCTGCAACGTGCGATCGACCAGCTCTTGAAAACGCGAGAGATCGGTCATCAGCACGCCCGCAATGAACCCCAGGTCTTCGCTCGCCATGCCCCACCAGTCAGAGGCAAACAGAATGTAATTGTGGTCGTTCATCATCTTTTGCAGGTAGCCGACGTTCATCTCACCCAACGTGCC
>CAZXXB010000009.1:0-9962 GCA_964644185.1 uncultured Myxococcota bacterium | reverse complement strand
GCGCCGCATACGGCACGTCGACACCAAATGGAGCATACGCGTCTTTTCAGCTGTACGTCGGCAGGCCATCTGCATCGAGCTCAAACTTCGCCGGAGAACCGCCGGGGTCGAGCTTCTCGGGGTCGTCGCGCAAGTCGAGCGGCATCGTGCGCGCCCACATCGGCATACGAAACTTTCCGCGAATCTTCAGCAACCGGTTGCCATCGGTACGCACCTCGATGCTGTCAATCACGACAAGCGGGTCACCCTCGAGGTCGTCGGCCTTGTACTTCGCGATCAGGTCAGCCACCTGCTTCAACCCCTCGTCAAACAGGTGTAGCCCGCGCTTCGTCGCCTCTTTTTCGCTTACGACCGTGAAATCCCACGCCTGAATCAGCGTGTCGCGCTCAATGCCAAACCCATCGAGCGTCTCGAACAGCGACTCGAACTCTTCGCGACGGTCTTCGACGTTCGGGTCTTCTGATGGCTGCTTGTCACGCAGGTTCGCAAACTCTGCGGGTGCCGCAATCGCCTTACCGGTCGTATCAAACAGATTGCGCAGCACGACGATGTAGGTCTTGCCGTGCGTCAACTTGAAGTCGGGGCGAATGATCAGCATCGGCGGCGAAGTGTCTTGCGGGCCGTTGCGAAACACCTGCGCATCGAGCTCGACGAAGTGCGGAATCTTCTCGCCAGTCTCGGCATCGAGAATCAGCGTGGGCGAGTCGTCGAGTGTCGAGCGTTCGGGGTTTTCGATGTTCGCCGCGTTCTCGATGCTCAGGTTCGGCAGGTACGTCAAAATCTGCGCCGCCGGAGCAAACCCATCGAGCCGATCATACTCCTCGTTATAGATGCTGTTCGCCGCCTTACCCCGATGCTTCGGCATCGTCGCGGGGTTAATCCACACACGCCGTCCCGTCTCGGTCGTCTCATCTACCTTCGTGAAATGATTCGATGGAAACGGCAGCATGCAGTACTCGGGCACCAGCGGCTCGCAGCCACGCCGCCCATCTTCCGTCGGCGGAATCACCCCATCGGGCACGCTCGTATCGTCGTCATCACCCGTGTCGTCGTCGTCGCCGGTGTCGTCGTCATCACCGGTGTCGTCGTCGTCACCCGTGTCGTCGTCGTCGCCCGTGTCGTCGTCGTCGCCCGTATCGTCGTCATCACCGGTATCGTCGTCATCACCCGTGTCGTCGTCGTCACCGGTATCGTCGTCATCACCCGACGCGTCGTCATCATCGCTCGTCGCGCTCGACGTTTCACCCGTCGTGTCGCTGGTGTCGTCATCGTCATCGTCGCCACACGCGGCGAGTGTAAACGCCGACACGGCAAGCCACGACGCGAGCAGCCCGCGCACCGAACCTGAAACCCAGAATCGAACCATCTGATACTCCCCTTTTTTGAAGTGCACGAACGCCCTCGCGCTCGGCACCAGCGCAGCTTCGTTAGCAGACCGCGCCGCGCGAGCGAAGCAAATTCGTCGCGACGATTTCACCGCGCAACAACCGCATCGCCAAAATGACGTGCCACCGCGCGCAACACACCCTGCGCCCGATTATTCCGGGTCACACTTGCCGTCACACGTGTTGGCGATGACACCCCCGGGCTGCAAAAAATCGCTGATTTGCTGCTGCGCCGCCGCAAGCTGCCTCACACACTCGTGCGCTTCATTCTCCTGACCGGCAATGTTGCCCACGGGGTTCGGCACCTTCTTGCAATCCCAGTCCACATACGCCGCGTCACTCACCGGCCCGTCAACCTGCGCGATACCAAACGTCGTCGTGTTCGCGGGCTTAAGCTGCGGCATCCCATGCGACCGAATGATGTTGTGCGTCGAGAGATTCGGCACCTGCGAGTCTTCAATCGCCATGTGAATCAAAAGCTTCTTCGAGCTGCGCCCCTCGAACGGATTCGCGATCACGTGATCGACATAACCCGCGGGCTCGCTGCGGTTCCACAACAGTTGAATCAGCTCAATCGCCAGATGCCGATCATCCACGCGCGGATACTGCAACTTCATCAGCGTCAGAAACGCGTTGAAATCGACGCTGCGGGTCAGCATCAGGCTGTACGGGGTTCCACCCACGCCCATCACCGCGCGCTCGACATCGTCTGTCACACTGAGAAAAACCTCGCCCAGAATGTGCCCGTTTGAATTGCCGTAGTAATACACTGCCGAAGGGTCGTAGACCGGCGCCGAACCGGCACCACGAGGTACCTGCACATTCGGGTCACGCGACAACGCGCCCATCACGAGCTTGTCGAGAATCACGTGGTTGAGCACCGATTGCTGCAACCGATCGGGCAACGTGCCAAACGTCGCGAGATCGCCGATCACCTCGCTCGCGATGTGCGACAGATCAGCCGTCGTCATACCGGACCAGTCGGTCGCGTACATCACGAACCCGTGCGTCTCACAAATGCCCTCGTGGTACGGCAACCGCGTCTGCCCCGCGTTCTGCAGAAGCCCGTGGCCGTATTGCAAAAGCCGCAGCGGCTCGTCGCTCTCGTCTTGCTCGAACCCGCGCCTCGGAATCTGCATCTCGAACGGCGCGTAGCCAAAGTTCTGAAACACCGGCAGCCCCGCCTCGTCGAGCACAAGCCGCGCACCCGGCTTGTCGCTCTGCGCGCCCTCATCAAGCTCGGTGTAGAACGGCACCTTGAACCGACCAACAAGGCGGCGTGCGATCCGCGGGTTCTCTTCGAGCGTGTAGTTGAGCACCTCATCAATCACATAGGGCGGCTCGGCGGCAGCCTCATTTGGCGCCGGGTTTTCAAGCCCTTCAATGTACGCCGCGTAACGCCCGAGACCGTCATCGACAAGGCGCAACAGCCGCTCGGTCAACGTCGCCTCGCTCATCACCGTAAAATCCCACGCCTGCACCAGCTCGCCGCGGTTCACCCCAGCCGTCTCAAGCACCGGAAACACCGCGCTCTCAAACCACGCACGCCGACGCTCAAGCTCATCACTGCCGACCATTTCCGGCATCGGCGACCCATCGCGCAACGCCGCAAACAGCGGTTCGGCCTCAATCGCTTTGCCCGTCGTGTCGCGCACGTTGCGAATGCCAACCACAAACCGCGACCCGGGCGGCACCTTGCGCACCGCCCGTATGAACGTCAGCTTCACCGAGTCGTCACTCTCTGGCGCCGACTCAATCTGCCGGTCGGTCTCGACCCAGTACGGCTCGCGCTCGCCCGTGTCGGCGTTGATCAACACCACCGCCGCATCGTCTTCGAGCGACCGTTCAATCGTCTCGCTGCCCGCAAGCGCCGACGTATCGAGGTCGGGCAGATACGTGATGAGCTGCGGCACCGGACTAAATCCATCGAGCCGCTCATATTCGGCATCGCCAAGCATCGACGAACCATCTTTGTTTTTCGGTGCAATCTCAGGGTCAATCCACACCCGGTAGCCCGTCGGCGTCGCGTCGTCGCGGCGCAAAAAATGATTTGATGGAAACGGCAACATGCACACCGCGTTAACGAGCGGGTCACAGCCGCGCCGTGGCGTCGTCTCGTCTTCAGCGGGCCACGGCTCGCCCGTCGTGTCGTCGTCATCACCCGTCACATCGTCGTCATCGTCGTTGCCGGTCGTGTCGTCGTCATCTCCCGTCACATCGTCGTCATCGCCTGAAGCATCGTCGTCATCGTCGGTACCGACGGTCGAGCCGGTATCGCCGCTCGTGTCGTCGCCTGTGCCGTCGCTCGTCTCATCGTCGTCATCACCGCACGCGGCAAAAGGCATCGCGGTCAACGCCGTGCAAGAGAGAAAAACCGTTGTCAGTGTGCGGCGCGCAAAGCAAAGCGTCATTGTGAAACCTCCCCGTTTCGAGACGCCCGCATCGCATCACACTTACGCTCGCGCGGCAATTGAACGGCGCACACGCGGCGACACCCATTCACGCTCACCTACGTCGCTCGCTATCGCGTCGCCACCGTGCTCTTCCAGCGCATTCTTTCCCGCGTCGAGCTCAAGCTTCACGAGCACCGCCTCCGCCGCGCGAATACCCGACGCAAGCGCCCCATTGATCGACGCCGTGTCGCACGTGTCTCCACACACAAACACCCCATCGGCATCACACGCGTCGCGCTGGGTCGACGCCGCCGACCCCACCGGCTGCGCCGGCAGTGCCTCATCAATCACCACCGTTTCGAGATGCCGCCACGACGAGACAGCCTTGCCAAACCAGTCGCGAAGCTCTGCCGTCGCCCGACGCTGCAACGTCGCCGCATCACTCACTGCATCACCCACGACCGACGCGCACACGAGATGCCGCCCCGCTGGAGCATAGCCCGGCTGCACGACGCTTGGGCACGCCACCGTGTTGATCACCCCATACTGGTCTCCGTTGAGCGCCAGTATCGGCTCAGTGATCGGCGGCTCTTCCACATCAAAATAGACCGCCGCGGCGCGTCGCCACGAGGGCTCGTTGTGCGCCGCCTGCGCCGCGCGCTGACGTGCCGCCAATGACCGCTTGCGCGTGCCCCCACCCTTCGCGACCACGCGCGACGACGCCCGTGGTATCGACGCTGGACCCGAAGCCACCACCACCGCCTCAGCCTCGACGCGTTCACCTCCCATCAGTTGCACATGCCGCGCCCCACACCCCGCGACACCAACGCCCACCTCAATGCAACCCTGCGGCAATCGTGCCGCCAACTGCCTTGGCAGCGCCGCCATCCCTTTTGCCGGTAGCGCAGCGTCGCCCACCGCGAACAGGCGAAACGCCCAGTCAAACACGCGACTCGACGTCGTCAGCTCACGCTCAAAGAACAGCCCGGCCAGAAATGGACGAAAAAACTGGTCGATCATCTGCTGCGAAAAGCCGAGCGCGACAAGTCGCTCATACGTCGTCGTCTCACCCCGCGCGAAGCACTCAGCGAGCGGAGCGTCGAGCAGCAGGTTACGCAACCGCACAACACCAAACTTGTCGGCCAGCGTGCCAATCGGTGACCCTATCGTCGCCAGCGTATCTTCCGGGCGGCGGAAAGGGTCACCCACCCGATGATACGCCCCGCCATACCGCACCAGCGCACCCGGATAAAACGCGCGCAACCCAAGCGCCTCATAGTCAAAAATGCGCCGCGCCTCGGGGTACGACGTCAGCAGCAACTGAAATCCGCGGTCGAGCAAAAAGCCTTCATGTTCGCGCGTCGCGCACCTGCCACCGATCGCGCGCGAGCGCTCGAAAACCCGCACCGACAACCCCGCCTCATACAACCTCAGTGCACACGCGAGGCCCGAAAGGCCAGCGCCCACCACAACCACCGACGCCGCCCCGTCATCACTTTCCGCACCCACCCTCACGGCACGCGCGGACTCTTTCTCTCTGCAAGGCATCGCTGCGTGACCTTCTGTTCAGACGTGCGAAATAGCACGACCGAAAGTTCACGCGTGCTTAAACGATATAAACCAGCCCGTCAAGCGCTTTCTTGCATCGAACACGTCGCACTACCCAGTCAACGACCGCACCATCGCAGCGAAGACCTCGTTGTCGCGCTGTTTCTCGTCATCACTGCGTTTCTCCACCGCCCGCATCACCACCGACATCCGCACGTTGCGGTCAAACCGCTCCCGATGCCGCCAAAGAAACGCCCAATACAACCGCGTCAGTGGACACGCACGCCCTGCATCGCCCCCCTTCGGAACATACCGACACCCGGCGCAGTAATCGCTCATCCGATCAATGTACGCTGCACCCGCCACGTACGGCTTCGTCGTCATCAAATCACCCACCGCAAAGCTCCCCATCCCCAGCACGTTTGGCTCGACCACCCAGTCATACGCATCGGCGTACATCACCCAGAACCAGTCGGTCAGTTCACGCGCATCAACATCCAGCAACGTCGCGATGTTCGCGAGCACCATGAGCCGTGTGATGTGGTGGCTATACCCCTCTTCAATCACCCCCTGAATCACGCTGTCGAGGCAATTCAACCCCGACTCGGCCTCGCCCCAATACGCCCGTGGCAGCTGATTCGCAGCCCCCAGAAACGAAGGCCCGGCACCATGCACCGCCTCGCGAACCGGTACCCCCTCTGGCACGATGCGAAACCCGTCCGTTACCTCATGCACGTGATGCACGAACTCGCGCCACCCCAACACCTGCCGCACAAACCCCTCGACACTCGCCAACCCCACGTCGTCGCTCTCGCCGTCGCGCGCACGGTCAAGCACCGCGTCGATCACCTCGCGCGGTGTCAGCCGATGCAGGTTGATGAGCGTCGACAACCGCGTATGAAACAACCCTCGCGACCGCGACGACATCGCATCTTCGTATGGCCCAAACTCAGCAAGACACGCATCGACCGCCCACGCCAGCATCTTTTCCGCATCCGCCCGACTCGCCGCCACACGCGTCAAATCCACACGCCCCGGATACCCCGCGAAGTGACGCTCTATCAGCTCACCCACCTCGGCACGTATCGCATCCACCTCAAACCTCGGCGGCTCGGGCGCGCTCGGCGCACCCGGCCAACGCTTGCGATTCTCTCCATCAAAGCTGAATCCCCCACCCAACGGCTTCGCCCCACGCATCAGCACACCCGTCTCACGCCGCACCAGCCGATAAAACGCATCCATCCGATACGGCGGACTCTCCCCACACGCCCGCAAAAACTGCTCGCGACCCGTCAGCCACCCGTCGTGTGGCACCTCACAAAGCAACCCCTCGGCAACGAGTGGCGCCAAATCAACCCGCAGCTCGCGCTCTGCCGGACGCATCACCCGCATCGCCCGAAAACGCCGTGCCTCGCCGTTACCCTGAAGTCGAATCGCAATCGGACGCAGCAGCTCACCATAAGGCGCGTCACCCACCACATGCATCACCGCCACGCCGCGCCGTGCCTGCTCAATCGCAAAGTGCCGCAGGTTACACAGCACGTTCGCCAGTTTCTGCTTGTGGTACGGCCGTCTGCGCGCTTTCCACAGATTTTCAACAACCACGATGCCCAGCGTCTCTGGCGGCTCGCGACTGAGCGGCCCCAACGCATCGCTCAGTTGGTCATAGGCGACGAAAAGCCAGTTCCGATTCCCGCCCGTTGCCGACCGCGCGTCCAGCGAATTCAGCGCGTCGAGCGTAGCGTGAAACGCCGAATCTTTGCGCGACCGTGACGTGTGCGACACCCCGTCAGGCAACACCGGCCTGCTCTGAGACTTTGCGCCCGCTGATACAAAAGACGGCACTTCGGAGATCGACACGACACCCAGCGCCCATCACGACAGCGTATTCAACTGACGCTCAAGCCGCTCAACCAGCGTGCGAAACTCAACCTCGCTCCGCATCCGCTCTTCAACCGTCCGACACGCCGTGATGATCGTCGAGTGGTCGCGACCACCAAACTGCCGACCAATCTCAGGGTACGAAGCCGACAGCAGCTTGCGGCACAACCAAATCGCCACCTGGCGTGGCTCAGACACGGTGCGGTGGCGCTTCTCGCTGCGCAGGTCTTGCGGCTGTACGCGAAAATGCTCCGAAACGTGCTTCATCACCTGCTCGAATGAGAGCCGCGCGGTCGAACCAAACGGCATCGGCTGAATCACCGTCCGCGCAAGCTCGAGCGTCACTGCCTGTCCAAAAAGACTGGCCCGCGCCAACAGCGTCGTCAGCGCCCCTTCGAGATCGCGCACGTTCGTCGCCACATGCGCGGCGATGAAATGCGCCACCTCGTCGGCCAAATCGACCTGCGAACGCGCCGCCTTCTCTTTCAAAATCGCCATGCGCGTTTCAAGCTCGGGCGGCTGCACGTCGGCGATGAGCCCCCAGTGAAATCGCGACTTCAACCGCTCTTCAAGCTGCGGAATCTCACGCGGAAACTTGTCGCACGTGATCACGATCTGCCGCCGCGACTCATACAGCGCGTTGAACGTGTGGAAGAACTCGTCCTGCGTCAGCCCCTTGCCCGCGATGAACTGAATGTCATCGATCACGAGCATATCGACCTCTTCGCGATACCGTTTGCGAAACGCATCCATCGCGTAAAAACGGGTCGAGTTCACGTAGTCATTCAAGAACTGCTCAGCCGAGAGGTAACAGACGCGAAACGATGGGTCGCGACGACGCTGCTCATTCGCAATCGCCTGCGCCAGATGCGTCTTGCCGAGCCCCACCCCACCGAACAGCACGAGCGGATTATAAATCGAGCCCGGCTTCTCGGCGACCGCCCGCGCCGCGGCAAACGCAAACTGGTTGTTCGTTCCGACGACGAACTCATCAAACGTGAAATCATCACGTAGCTGCAGCCGCACACCCGAACCCGCACCCTGCGCCGCAGGTGTCGGCGCGGCCTCGACAACCGGCTCGGGCGACGTTGGCTCCGGCGCCGCGACGGGACGCGGCTCAACGAGCTCGAACACCAGCCCAAACTGCGCCCCCGTCACCTCGGCAAACGCAGCAATCAGCACATCGCTGTAGTTGTCGCGTATCCAGTCACGATGAAACTGACCCGGCGCACCCACACGCACGTTACCGTCGTCACACCCCAGAAACTCAAGCGGACCGAACCAGCTACGAAAAAGTCGCGGTTGCAGCCGCGACTCGATGCGCGCGATCGCCGCCGCCCAATCTTCGAGCACAAACTCGAATTCGGCGACATCATTGGCCGACAGCAGCGGGGCCAGCGCTCGTGGTGCATCGACGCGGCGGGCGGCCGCTGACGAGGCTTTTGCGTTGCGTTGCGGCGATTCGTCCCGACGGTTTTCCACGGTTGTCCCCACAGATGTGGAAAAAGCACACAAAGTTCAACAATCGTCTGAATCTTGCTCTCGCCGGCACTCGGACCGCAGCATCGCGCCTGACCCACCCGGGCTCAGTGCTCGTCACGACCGCATCCCATACCGGGGCGACGCTTCCCCAACGGCCGCGTCGTGCCACATCAAACGGCACCGTCGCGACCTCGCGTCACCCTTTGTCGTTGTTGCGTTCGTAACGGTCGGTGTCGCCGACGCTCACTGCACCATCACACGTTGTCTGCCTGCGTACTTCGCGAACACTCGCGCTTCACTTCCTCGGCTACAACAATCTCTCGCGTGACGGCCTTCCCTTCGTTGTCACTGCATCATCACTGCATCATCACAGTCGTTTCTCAACCGGCGCGTCGACCAACCCACACCATCGCTCAACAGCTTTCGTTGTCGAACGAGGCGCAAAGCAGCGCCGACGTTTCATCCAGACAGTTCGCGGATACTAAGCAGCGCCTTACGTCATTTCAAGGTTTGACGGCACCGAATCGCCACCCGAATGACGATTTTTCGCTCGCATTTCCACTGTCGCATTTTCGAGATAGATGTGGACTCGTCGGGGGGTGAAGAAAGAAAGTCTCGCCGCGTCAACGACTTGCGATTTTGCACACGGTGTTGCATGGCAGCCCTCCACACTCCTGCGAGACAAACATGCTTGGCGTACGCAATCCACTCCTGCTCCTCAACGTCGGCCTCGGCGAGACCCGCGCCGCTCTCCTCGAAGACGGACTCCTCGCCGAACTCCACGTCGAGCGCGCAAGTGACCGCAGCATCGTCGGCAACGTCTACCGCGCCCGCGTACAGCGCGTCTTACCCGGCATGCAGGCCGCCTTCGTTGACCTCGGCCTCGAACGCGCAGGCTTTCTCTACGTCGACGATGTAAGGCCGCCCGAATCCGCCGACTTCGCCGAAGCCTTCGAGGCGGGCGACGGCGACACCGACGAGACCGACCTCTTACGCAACGGAAAACGCCGCGCGCGTGAAGAGGCACCCAACATCGCAAGCCTCGTCCGCGAGGGCCAGACCCTCACCGTGCAGGTGCGCAAAGCCCCCCTCGGCACAAAGGGTGCCCGCGTCACCACCCACGTCACCCTGCCCGGCAGAGCCCTCGTCTACCTCCCCTCCGTCACACACATCGGCGTCTCACGCCGCATCGACGATGAAGAAGAACGCGCACGCCTGCGCGACACCATCGCCGCCCTGCGCGAAAACGTCGGCGGCGGATTCATCGCGCGCA
>CAZXXB010000008.1:32856-33295 GCA_964644185.1 uncultured Myxococcota bacterium | reverse complement strand
GTCATCGTCTGTGGTGACGTCGTCGTCGTCGTCATCGTTCGTGGTGACGTCGTCGTCATCGTTGTCGTCGTCGTCCGTGGTGACGTCGTTGTCGTCGTCATCGTCGTCATCGTCGTCGCCTCCAAACACAACGCCTTCGTCGTTCGACGGGTCGCCGCATGAGGTGAATTGAGGCGCGATGATCAGCGCAAGGCCAACCACGACGTACGCGGTGAGCACGCGGGCAGCCTCTGGTGGCGCAGCGCCGTCACGATATCCATGGGTCACGCGTGATGCGATCATCATCGCAAGCCTTTCTTCGACGCATCTCAGACGCTTTCGTCATGCACGCAGCACGCGGGCGGGGCACGTGCGTCGAAACGGTGCCAGCGCGCGCGTTATCATCGGGTCAGGCGTATTCGGCCTTCGAATCGTCAAAGAATCAAGCAAAACTCGTGGT
>CAZXXB010000008.1:16989-32836 GCA_964644185.1 uncultured Myxococcota bacterium | reverse complement strand
ACTCGTGGTGCGCACTGTTCTGGGTGCGGATTTCGCAGTCTCGCGATGCAAGCGTGACGTTCAATGGGCAGCCAATCACGCGCAGACAAAAGTGGGACGACTGAAGCGTGCGGTTGCCAGCCCCCTGACCTCCCGCCCACTTCAGCCGTCCCATTTTTTCGTCTCATCGGCCCCGCGTCGCGGCATGTTCATCACGACGCCGACGCAGGGCCACATCATCAACGCACGTTGCATTACCGCAGCGCGCTACGCTTCGCCCAGCCGCACGTCTCGGACGCGACGCGCTCAATCTCGGCAAGGTCGCCATCACGCGGAAGCAGTTCGCGCGCTTCGGTAAGACGCGCTGAGAGCACCTCACACGCGCTGCTGAGATTGCTATCGCCCCAGCCTCGCGACGAGTACGCGGCGGCGACATCGGCGTAGGCGACAATGGCGGTGCCCTTTACGAGCTGCTTCGCGTCGGCCTTCAGCATGTCGTTGGCGCTCATCTCGGTGACAACCTGACGCCGTTCGAACGTTGCGGGGTCGGTGAATGTGGCCGTGACCTTGAACTTCGCGCTTTCGGCCGGCGTCGATCCGCAGCCATTCAGCACGGCGTTGAAGACCATCGAGTCGCCCGGCGCGAGGTGTTGTGGCTCGACCTCTTTGGGGTCTTGCGAGATTTGCTCACCAGCGAAGCGGGTAATCTGCCAGCCTTGCGGAAGTTCGACCTTCACGCGCACATCCATCGCGGCAACACCCATGTTCTTCATGAATCGCCCGTTGAACATCCGCTCGGCTTCGTCGGCGTTGGCGATGTAAAACGCCGCACCCTTGCCTGCATCGGTCACCTGATCCATCAGCGCGTCGTTGTAGTAGTAGCCCATGCCCGCGCCGGCCATGTAGATGCCCGCGCGGTCTTTGTCGTTGGCGTTCTTTGCGATCAACTCGATCGATGTGATGCCCGCGTTGGCACCGCCGTCGCTCATCAACACGACGCGGTTGAGGCGCGTTGGGCTGTAGTGTTTCGTCGCAAGCTCATAGGCGCGACGCAGCCCCGCTTCGAGATCGGTCGAGCCGCTCGCGGTGAGGCTCTCGACCGCATCGAGAAACTTTTTGTCGTTGGGACCTGATGCCGAGTGGCCCTCGAGAATGACCCGCTGACCCACCGACCACTCGACAATCGAGACGATGTCGCCCTTGCGCAGACGCCGCGCGAGCGCTCGCATCGACGCCTTTTCCATCGCGAGGCCCTGGCCTTCCATCGAGCCCGAGGTGTCGAGCGAAAACGTGAGGTTCAAGAGCGGACGTTCATCGTTGCTGACCTCGCGTGACTGCACGCCCACCTGCAACAGAAACGAATCGGGCGCGAGCGGGTTGGGGCGCAGTTGCGGCACGACGTTGATAAGCTCTTTCGTCGGCTCGTCGTAGTCGATGTCGAAGTAGTTGAGAAACTCCCACGGGCGGATACCGACGCCGTAGACGTTGCCGTTCATCATCTCGCGAAACAGCACCGGCGACGACTGCGAGTTCGAGTCGTCATTGCTCATGTAGAAGGCGAGCGCGGGCTTTTCGAGGCAGAGCAGTTCTTCAGAGACGCACTCGCCCTTGTTGCACGCGGTGCCGGGTGGGCAGTCTTGATCGGTGAAGCAGAGTGGGTCTTCGGGCTCAGGTTCGGTGTCGTCGTCGTCATCCGTCGCGTCATCATCATCGTCGTCGTCGTCACCGTCATCGTTATCGTCGTCACCGTCATCGTTATCGTCGTCATCGCCGGTCGCGTCATCGTCGTCGCTACCGGTCGCATCATCATCGTCGTCGTCGACCGCATCGTCATCGTCGAGAGATGGCTCGCCAGCGTAGTCGCCCGACGTGTCGTAATAGGCGTTACCGCCGTCGTCATATTGGGTGCTGCTGTTCTCGTCGCCACACGCGACGTTCATAAACATCGCGCCACCAATCAGCGACGCGCCAGTCATCGCAAGCGCCGCTCGCAAGACGTACCTGTACCCATACCGAACTGTCGGATTCATCTCGAACCTCCCGGGCAGAGCGGTAGCCAAAACGCAGCGGCCCCTGTCGCTAAGAGCCCATGGTGCCGTGTGTGCGAGATGTAAGCAGGCAGTGTGCCAGACTGGACGAGTGAGACAGCGGGGTAGCGCAATCTCACGCCAGGACCGACGAAATATAGAAGTACTCGAGCCGCCGATGCGACGAGACACGCGCCATGATGCGCGTCCATCGATTTTTCGTCACGAAACGCTGTTACGCACCCTCAGAAAAGTAAGGCACAAGCGTATGAGACGGCGCGCACGCGGGGTTATTCACCCACCCGCTCTTCACCCGCCAGAGATTCACCCGCCGGTCGGGCGACCGAGGCGAAACAGCGCCGCCGCGTGGGTGCGCGTGTAGTAGTCTTCACCGAGCCGCCCAATCGCATCAATCTTCGCGTTGTCAGGCATCCCGTCAGTGAGCACCGCATCGTCGCAATGAAACAGCACGATCTCGCCAATCACATAGTTCGATGAAAGCGGACCCTCGCCATGCTTCACAACCTTGTGCAGTCGGCATTCGAGGCTCACCGGTGACTCACCGACGCGCGGCGGCTTCACCTTCGTCGAAGGTACGCGCGTGAACCCCGCCTTGTCGAACTCATCGACCCCACGCGGATACGTAAAGCTCGTCTGGTTCATCGCCTCGGCCATCGCAAACGTCACGATGTTAATCGTGTACTCGCCCGTCTCTTCGATGTTGTGCAGCGTATCTTTGTTGACCCCATCACGCGACGTCACGGGGCAGATGATGCATGAAGGTGGGTTCGACCCGCCGATATTGAAAAAGCTGAACGGCGCCAGATTCCCCGTGCCACTTGCCGCGAGCGACGACACAAACGCAATCGGACGCGGCGCCACGACGCGGGTCATGAGCTGATACACGCCACGATGATCAATGAAGTGCGGGTCGAACGTTGCCACGATGCGCTGCCTTTCTTTGTCCCCTGCCCCAGATTCTTTCTTTCTCGCCGACTCTCTACCGAGTCTCTACCAACTCGCCGCTGACCCGCCCACCGCCTCACCTGCCCACGCACCGTCACACTTCTAGCCAGCTTCGATAATAACCGTTGTCTTCAACCTCAAGCGCCGAAAGCGCCACCTTCAGCGGCTCGAACGTGTCACACATCACCGCCAGCTCATCGGTCATCTTCTGCCCCACCGACGCCTCAGCCCGCCCCGGATGCGGACCATGCACGAGCCCGTCGGGGTGCAACGTCACCGACCCGTACTCGATGCCCTTGCGCGACATGAATTTGTCTTTCGCATAGTAAAGCACCTCGTCGCTCATCACGTTCGCGTGATGGTACGGCGCAGGCACCGCCTCTGGATGAAAATCGTAGAGGCGCGGCACGAACGAGCAGATCACGAGTCCATCGGCCTCGAACGTCTGATGCACCGGCGGCGGCTGATGCACGCGCCCCACAATCGGCTCGAAGTCTTCGATGTTGAACGCCCACGGATAATAAAACCCATCCCACCCCACCACATCGAGTGGATGATGGTCGAGCGTGAACTCGTGAAACAGGTTGTGCTGCTTCACGATGATCGCAAACTCGCCCTTCTCATCAAACACCGGCAACTCATCAGGCACGCGAAAATCGCGCTCGCAATACGGCGCATGTTCGAGATGCTGCCCGTGCTCGTTGCGATACCGCTTCGGCGTGCGCACCTCACCCCGACACTCGAACACCACAAGCCGCGGAGGGTCGCTCGCGATGTCGGTGAATTTCCAGCGATGCAAAATGCCTCGCGGAATCACCACGTAGTCGCCCTTGCGAAACGCGAGATTGCCCATCTGCGATTCGAGCACGCCGCCACCATCGCTCACGTAGATAAGCTCGTCGGCCTGCGCGTTGCGGTAATAGTGCGCGTCATCACGGCTCGGGTGAGCCATCGACATCGTCACGTCGCGATTGAACAGCACCGGATGCCGGTCGAGCGTCGCCGTGCCGCCCTTCGGCATCCGCGCGCAGAAAAAGTGCCGCATCCGCGCCGCCGGGTCGGGGTCGGCCTCAAGCACCCACGGCTTCACAACCCGCTGCGCCGTCACCGTCGTCGGACGATGAATGTGGTAGATGAGCGACGACGCGCCGACAAACCCTTTGTTGCCCATCAACTCTTCAAAATAGATCCCCGCCGCGACTTCTTTGCGGTTCGGGTCTTTCCAGAACGCCACATGGCGCTTGTGCGGAATCTTTCCGCGCGTGACGTAGAAGGTCATGGTGTTCTCCCCGCGTTGTGCCGGTCAACGATACCGCGCCTTGAAGCCGCGCGGCAACGCGGGGGGCTGCCGAACTGCGCCCAATCTCCGCGACCTTCACCCATCGCGCTCTCCAGTTGTTGCGAGCACAAACGGCACAGGCTAGAACCTATTCATGTTTGCGCCCATCTCCTCGTTTGGCCTTCAGCATCTCTCTCAGCTTCTCACGAACGGTCTCGCGCTACGGCTGCTCGCGGCGACGATGGCCGCGCTCACGCTCGCGACGGCGCAATCTGCCCTCGCCCATGAGTCGAGCGACAGCGTCGCCAATGATCAGCCCGCCATCATTCCGCCCTCAGGCGTCTTTGCCCCCATCGACAGCGACCGCGATGGCATCGCCGACCTCAACGAAGACAAAAACCTCAATGGACTCGTCGACGCGGGTGAGTCAGACCCACACCTTGCCGACAGCGACGGCGATGGCGTTGCCGATGGCATCGAGGTGATGCTCGGCACTGCCCCCGATAAACACGGCAGCCATTTTCCAGAACCGATCGGCTACGACCTGATGCGCGGGCTCGACGCGCGAGCGGGCGAGGTCGAGATCAACACACTCTTTCTCGGCTCGTTCAGCAATGGCGGCGATTTTGGCCTCAAGTGGGCCCCCGAGGTCGAGTGGGCCATCGTCGATGGCTTCGCCGTCGAGCTTGAGCCGACGTTCGACGGATACACGCCGAACACGATGAAGGCCGGTTTTCAGGCGACACTGCCCGGCGGCGAAGAGGGCCGCTGGTTGCACGGCCTGCAAGTGCTCGCCGAGGTTGCTTACGACACGCTCGTCCCCTCGTTTGCCGCGACGTGGATAGCCGATCTGCGCATCGCCGACCGCATGTCGGGCGTGCTCATCGCGGGGCCACAGGCGACGCTCAACGCGGCAAATACTGACGGTCGCGACCCGACGCAGGCGGCGGTCGAGATGGCGGCGCTCGTCAACGTCTCAATCTTCAGCGACATCAGCCCCATCTTTACCTGGGGCATCGAGTCGAATGTCGCCGCGACCGCTTCCGACGTCGAGTGGCGTCTCTTGCCGCAGGTTCACGCGCAGGTTGAAAAGCACTGGCGCATTCAGGCCGCGGCGGGGGTTGAGGGTGGGCTCGCCACCCCCCCCTTCCGGAGTCATCGGCCTGCGTGTCATCGCCGAGATGTAGCAAGGCGACGCTCAACCTCATCCGTTGCCACAGCCCGATGGGTTCGGGCATGATCCCTCGCATGGGTACCAAAACACGCCTGCCGACCTACATGACCGCCGACGAGTTTCTCGCGTGGAATTCGGGCGACGAAACGCACTACGAACTCGTCGACGGTGAGCTCTTGGCGATGACCTCGCCGCTTGAAGAGCACGGCACCGTCGTCGCCAACTTCGCGCGCGTCGCTGGCAATCAGCTCAGGCCACCGTGTCGCGTCGTCGTTTCAGGGGCCATTCGTTACTCGCTGCGCGACGACACCGTCTTCGAGGCCGACGCCGCCGTGACGTGTGCCCCGCCCGAGAGCGGCAGGCGCGCACTGCTCGACCCCGTGGTGATTCTCGAAGTCGCGTCGCCCTCAACCGAACGCTACGACATTGAGCAAAAGCTGGCGCGCTACCGCGACCTCCCGTCGGTCCGCGATATCGTTTTCGTCTACATCCGCGAACGCCGCGTCGCCCACTACGCTCGGCAGGGAGACGGGTTTCTGGTGCTCGACATCATCGGTCAGGGGATGGTGAGGTTGGCGTCGTTCCCCGTTGTGTTTCCACTCGCCGAACTCTTCGCGAACATGCCTGCCCCTGAAGCGCCCGCAGCAAAGCCGAAACGCGCGACGAAAAAGCGCTGAGCAGCCTCGACTCTTACTCTCACGCCCCCCACAACCCCATCACTCATACCGATGCACGAGCGGCTGCACCTCATCGCACGGACGGCACATCGGGTTCGCAACCCCCGTATTGCGCCGCGTTCTCCCCGCATACGCCTTAAACACCGGACCCGCCTTGTCTTCATCGCATTGCAGGCAGTCGTTCAGCGACCCGTCTTTCTTGTGGTACGGCTCTTTGTTGATGAGTGAGGGCAGGCACTTGTCGAGGCACTCTTTGCCGGTGAACTGCGTATTGTACGTCCAGATGCGGGCGCACGCCGGTGTGAAACCCAGCTCGCGGATGCACCCGTAAACCGCCTCGCTGTTGCCGCCGAGACCCTTGGTTCCACACGAACGCACAGGGTCGGTAAGGTCGGGCGTCTCGATGTAGACCGCAAGGTCGGCAAGCGACGAGCACGCACCGCACGGTGAGTAATGGGTGACCTGCGCCCCCGCCTCTTGTGCCGCCTCAACCGACCCGTACGTATCGAGCCGATACCCCCCGTCAACCGACGCATCGCGCAGCACACCACACACCCCCTCTTGCGACGGAAGTGTCGTCGGCTCGGCATAAGGGTCTTCGCTCAGTTCTTCCGGTGGATTGACGAGCACCCTCGCCTTCAACGCCGCAATGTCTTCCGCAGAATACACCACGTCTTCGAACGCGCGCCCATTGCAGTTGCACACGGGCTGGCACTGTTCGTCGGTCAGCCCCGTCTTCTCATTCGGACGCCCGTAAAGCACCGTGCACGCTGCGTCGCTGGCCGTGTCGCCGGTCTCGCTCGTGTCGCCTGTGTCGCCAGTCTCGCTCGTGTCGCCAGTCTCGCTCGTGTCGCCAGTCTCGCTCGTGTCATTCTGCGTGTTCGCATCGTCACACGCGGCGATGCCCGCAAACGCCGTCGCACCACGCGCCGCCACGAAAAGCGTGAAAGCCACCGCGTGCCACGAATCGCGCGCCAGACCAGAAAACTTCATCGCGCACCGACAGTCTGGCGCAGCACGCCCAGTCGCTCGACCTCAAGCTCGACCACATCGCCGGGCTTCAGCCACCCGCCCGATGCCTCGGTACCAATTTCGAGAATGCACCCCGTCCCCACCGTGCCGCTGCCAATCACATCGCCCGGCCTCAACGTCACATCGGCGCTCGCCCGCGCAATCATCTCACCAAAACTGAAGTGCAGGTCCTTCCAGTTGCCGCGCGACAACTCACGCCCATTCACCCGCGCCACCATCGTGAGGTCATACCCCTTGCCCGCGCGAAACGCGCTCAACTCATCGGGCGTCACCAGCGCCGGCCCAAGCCCACTCGCAAAATCTTTCGCCTTCGCCGGACCAAGCCCCACCGCCATCTCGCGCCGTTGAATCGACCGCTCAGACCAGTCATTCAAAATCGTGTAGCCAGCCACGAACTGCTCGGCCTCGTCGGCGCGCACGTTGCGACACTCGACCCCAATCACCGCCGCAATCTCAAGCTCGTAATCGACCCACTCGCCGCACGTCGGCACCGGCACCGTCGCCCCATGCCCGTAAAACGCATGTGGATTCGAAAAGTAAAAGACCGGCAGCTCGTACCAGTCGGGCACCATCTCGAGCCCACGTTTTGCGCGCGCCGTCTTCACGTGCGCCTCGAACGCATAAAAGTCGCGGAACGTCGGCGGCGAGAGCAAAGGCGGCGCATACACCACACGGCCCGCATCAAGTGCTGGCGCGCGTGCAAACCGCTCACCCGGCAACGCCCGAATCTCTTCGATGATCTTCGGCAGTTGCGCGAGCGTGTTGCGCGACGCATCGGCGGCAATTGGCAGCGGAATCGGCCACCCGAGCAACGGCTTCAGCGGAACCACCGCATCGGCGACCAAAAGCCCCGCTTCAACCCGCCCGGGCATCTCTGGCAGTGAAAAATTGACGAACTTCATCGTGTATCCGGGGTGTTGTTCGCGCCGAGCGTCATTTCAACCGGTACGAAAGGAGCCTTCAGGTCGCTGCCCTGTGCCATCCGCTCGTCGTCAAACAGCGCAAGATAGCGACCAAAACGATAGTGTCTCCAGCGCTGTTTGCCTGTGACTTCGACGAGCACCCCGTCGTCGGCAAGCAGCTTCAACTGCGCATCCGCCGTTGGCTGCGAGCACGCAAGCTCGCGCTGTATGGTGCGACTGTTGACGTACGGGTGCTGAAAAAGCAACTGGATCATCTCGACCGTCCGCGGCTTGCCACGGTAGCGCTGGCTCAGTTCCTCCTGCAGCGCGAGCACGCTCTTTGCCGTTTGCACCGCTGCCGCCGCCGAGAAGTGCAGGCCAGTGAGAAAGAACTTCAACCAACCCTCCCAGTCGCCATTGCGTCGCACGTTGCCCAACCGCTCATAGTACTCGGCGCGGTTTCGCTTCAGGTGATAGCTCGCATAGAGAATCGGACGCGTGAGCAAGCCCGCCTCGTGCAACATCAAAATCACGAGCAGACGTCCGATGCGTCCGTTGCCATCAAGAAACGGATGTATCGTCTCGAACTGTACGTGCGCGATGCCCGCCGCCACGAGCAGCGGGTACTTGCCGTGGTTGTGCAAGAACGCCTCGAGGTTATCCATCAGACCCTCGACTTCATTCGGCGGCGGAGGCACATGCGTCGCGGTGAAAAGATCGGCCCCCTCCGGCCCAATCCAGTTCTGCACGCGCCGAAATTCGCCCGGCGTCTTGTCGTGGCCGCGCACGTTGCGCATCAACAGCCCGTGCATTTCACGAATCAGCCGTTTGCTGAGCGGAAAATCAGCAAGGCGCGAACGTCCGTGCCGAAGCGCCGCGATATAATTCACCACCTCGCCAATGTCCGTCGGCGTCTCCGCGGTTTCTGCCCCTGCTTCATATGCGATGAGATCGTCGAGCGTGCTCTGCGTCCCCTCAATCTGCGAGCTCAACACCGCCTCTTTGCGAATGAACATCAGCACGAAAAGATCAGGGTTCGGCACGACCGATGCGACCCCGTCGAGCCGCGCAATCGCCTCGGTCGCGCGCGCGATTTCGGCGCTCAGCGGGTTGAGGTCGATCTCCGGCTCTGGCGGAAGCGAGTGCGGGACAAAGCATCGGTAGCCCGAAGGCTGCTGGTAATACGTTCCAGTAGGGGTCATGATGCGCCCACCAAATCTGCATCCACGACCGCTGCATGCGAGCGTGGTGCCGCAACATCACGGCGCGACGTAACACGCGGCGTAACATCAGCCCGCTTGTCTTACATCACTGACGAGGCTTGTAAAAGAAAAAACGACAACATTCTCTGTCTTGCGGCAAAAAACCGTGCCGCAAGATTCGCCGCCTTATCTTACAAAGCCGCCCACACGGTCACTCCCGCACTCACCCCGCGCCACCCAGCGTGACCGAACCTCACAGGTTGCCGCGGGCCGCCTGCTCGCGCTCAATCGACTCGAACAGCGCTCTAAAATTCCCCTTGCCAAAACCCTGCGCACCCTTGCGCTGAATGATCTCGAAAAACAGCGTCGGACGGTCTTCGAGCGGCTTCGTGAAAAGCTGCAACAGGTAGCCCTCTTCGTCCCGGTCCACCAGTATCCGCAACCGCCTGATGTCTTCGGGCGCCTCGTCAATGCCCCCCACCCGCGACCACACCTCTTCGTAATACGTGTCGGGCACCCCCAGAAACTCGACCCCATTCGCACGCAACTGCGTAATCGTCGTCACGATGTCGTTCGTCAGCAACGCAAGGTGCTGCACCCCAGGCCCCTGATTGAACTCCACATACTCCTGAATCTGGCTCTTGCGCTTACCCGGCGCCGGCTCATTGATCGGAAACTTGATCAGCTTCGTCGGGCTCGCCATCACCTGACTGCGCAACGACGAAAACTCGGTCGAAATGTCTTTGTCGTCGAACGACACAAACCGCGAAAACCCAAACACCCGCTCGTAAAACTCGACCCACTTCAACATCCGCCCGTCTTCCACATTGCCAACGATGTGATCGACCATCGTCAACCCCGTCGACACCCCCTCAACCCGCGCATCGCGATACCCCGGCAAAAACACCCCCCGATAATTGCGGTCGTCAACGAACGTGTGAATCGTCTGCCCAAACGTCTTCACCGCCGCCATCCGCACGCTCCGTGCGCGTCTTCCACCGTTTTCGGAGCATGCGCCGACTCGGCCCCGCGCTTCAGCGCCTCGGCATAACAAAAATCAACATCGTCGGTCGCCATCGCAATGTCGTGCACCCCGTCGCCATGCTGCGCGAGCCACCCCGTCATCGGGTGCTCAGGCGACAGCGGCGTGCAAATCGTCAACCGAATCTTCCCCTGCTCAAGCACATACGACGCCACCTGACGGTCACCCGTCTCTGGCCCCGAATAAGCAAGCTGCGAAAACCCAAACGCCTTGCGGTAGAAAAACGCCGCCTGCTTGGCGTTGCCCGCCCACAGTTGAACGTGGTGAATCCGTTGAATCGGCAATGCGGATGATGCGGTCATGGCGAGTCTCCGACGCGGCGCGAAAGCACGCGGTGAAATAAGCAGTGGCGTGCGATTAGCACCCGCGCCCAAAGGGGGTCAACGATGCGGCGCGGCATGGTTGTGACCGCACCCGCACGTCGGTTCTTCAAGCACCTGAAGTGGATTCGCGACCGGCACAACCGCCGTCGCCATCGCCCCCGTCGCCACCGTTACCCCACCGTGCTCATGCCCGTGCTCATGCCCGTGCTCATGCTCGTGCTCATGCTCGTGCGAACAACATGACTTGCCGTGAGCGTGTGCATGCTCGTCGCCGTGCTCATGCTCGTGCGCGTGAGCATGTTCGTGCCCATGCCCATGCCCGTGCCCGTGCCCATGTGCGTGTGCGTGTGCGTGTGCGTGTCCGTGTGCATGACCATGCGCGCCAGCCGGCACCGTCTCGTGCGCATGCCGAAAAAAATACCCCATCACGGGCGCCGGCAAGAGCATCTCCGTCACCGTCTCGATATACCCTCGCGGACCCACCCGCATCAGCGACGCCACCATCAACACCGCGAGCACCATGAGCGCCACCACCTGCACCGGCGACGCCGCATCGTGCGCGTGCGAAAGCACCCCTGCCTCTGGCACAAAATTCGGCAACAACGCATCGGTCGCAAACCCAACCCCCATCGCCCCCGCCGCCATCGCCGCCCCAAACACCACCGCCGTCTTGCGCCCGTGCAGCGCCCCCAACACCCCATACGTCGTCACGTTCGTCGCGGGCCCCGTCAGTAAAAACGCCAGCCCCGCCCCCGGCGACACACCACTCGCAATCAACACCGCCACAATCGGCGTCGACCCCGACGCACACACATAAAGCGGAAGCCCCAACAGCGCGAAAAACGGCACCTGCGCCCACGTCGGCACGCTCGCAAGCCACGCGCTATCAAGCAGCGGAGCAGCAAACGCCGCCACGACAAGCCCAAACACAATCCACGGTGCCGTGTCGTCAAACGTCTCGACAAGCCCCGACCGCATCGCCGCCTGCACCCGCTGCGACATCGGCAAACTCGGCCCGCGCGCCCCACCGCCTGCGTCATCCCGCGCCAAAAATCCCTTCGTCTTCTCGTCGCCGTCAGCCACGCGACTCACCACGAGCGCCACCACGAGCGCCAGCAACGCCGCCGCCACGACCCGCGCCAACGTCATCTCGGCCCCCAGCAACGGCAGCGAAAGCAGCACCGCATCAAACCCAAGCTCGGGCGTCGCCACGAGAAACGCCAGCGCCGCCGCCGACGGCACACCGTCGCGCACGAGCGACCGATACAACGGCACCACACCACACGAACACACCGGCAATGGAAGCCCAAACGCCATGCCACGCGTCGCCTGTGACAACCGCGACCCACGACCCATCCACAACAGCGACGTACGCGGAACAAACTGATGCACGAGTCCCGCCGCGAGATACGCCAGCAGCAACGCCGGTGCGCTCTCGAGCGCCAACCCCACAAACGTCTCGCTCACCGATTGCAGCAACCCCACGTGCGACGCCACGCCAGCCGCCACGACCTCCGCCCCTTGATCTGCATGACCCGCATGACCCGCGTGACCCGCGTGTGCCCCCGCGCTCGCCCCGACTGCCCCAGACGTTTCGTGCGCCCCGTGCGCCGCTGCTTCAAGCCGTGAAACGATTCCCAAGAGCCCAAGCCCCAACAGCGCCCCCATCCCCGAAGGTGCCGCACCCGAGCTCAACCACCGCATCACGCCACCCTTGCCCCCCGTGTACCCCGCCTCTTCACCAAAATCAGTGCGGTGCAGCACCACATGCAAAAACGCCCCCGCCACAAACGCCTGAAACGCCCCAATCGCACTCGTCGGCGCACCCGCCAAAAGCCGCTCACCCGCGAGATACCCAAGCGCCGTACCCGCCCCCAGCAGCACCAGCGCCAGCACCCCCGCGACCCTCCCCGGACCAGCAACCGCCGCCGCCCAAAGCAACAGCGCCATCGGCAACCGATGCACCACCACACCAAGCCCAAAGTCGATGCTCATCGCCGATGCGGGCCCCGACATCGCCGCCCCATCAACCACCGCATGAATCAAAAGCCCCGCCGCAAACAACGTCGTCACCACCACACTCGAACCCGCAGCCGGCGCACCCCCGCGACCCTCCATCAGCCCCGGCCCCAAAAACCCCAGCAGCGCAATCGGCAACGCATACACCCCGATGCCCGCAAACGCCTCCGGCAAAATGTGCAGCAGCACCAGCCCTCCCATCGCCACCAGCACAAAACCATCCAGCGCCTGCAGCGCCGCGCGATGCCGCGCCGCCACCCCATGCAAAAACGGAGCAAGCGACAAAACCACAAGACTAGCGACCAGATACAGCATCACAGCAACTCGCATTCACCCCCGGTCGGCGTCATGCCTTTATACCCCCATGGGGTATCTACCCCGCCCGCCGAATTGTCGCAAGCACCCGCGAAAGCTCACCCTCCGCCGCCGCAACCGTCGCACGTGGCCCCGTCAGTTTGAAAAACACCGGACCCTCCGGCGCCTCAACCACCGCCCCCACCATCGCATACCCCGGCTTCTCCACCGCATTCGGCGCCATCGGCATCGGCTTCCACAAAAACACCCCCTCCATCCGCAACAGCGTCACGTTCACATCGCCAAACGCTCTCTTCGTCGTCGTCGCTTCGGGTGACGAACCATCTTCCGCCGCCTTCCCATCCACCTCGCGCTTAAACTGCCCCTTCCAACGCGTCAGATTCGCCTCGACGCTGCCCCCCTCACCCGGCCCGAAAAAAAACACCGCGCACTCGGCAGGCTCAACGTCACCTTTTGTCGGCGGAATCAAATAACTCGCGGCCCGCATCGGCGACTTCTTACCCGCCGCCCACCCCTCCGGCGCGCTCCACGTAATGCCCGCAATCGCCACCGCCGTCGGTGGAGCCTCAAACTCAATCGCCGGCTTACCCACTGTCGGCTTACCCACCGTCGGCTGCCCCGCTGGCAACTCGCCGTGCGCCATCGCCACCGTCTTCGCATCCCCTGTCGGATTCTTCGGGTCGGTCGACTTGGCCTCACACGCGGTAAGCATCATCGCAAACACGGTCATCGCAGACACGACCACAGCCGACCGCACCGACGCCCACTTCGCTCCGCGCCCCTGCATCATCGTGCGAACGCGAAACCCGCATGACGAGCGGTCACGCACCGCAACCCTTCCTGCCGCGAAAAAAAACATGCTCACGGTTCTCCAAGCGCGCCAATCTCAGGCACGCCGTTCTCGGCGTAGGTGCGCCACCAGTGCTCAACATCGGCATTGCCGTTCGGCGTGCAATAAATGACAAAGTGCCCGTCGCTGCAGTTCGCCCCCTCTTCGTTGGCGTCATACTGCGTCACATACCCCGTCACCTGGTTCCCCAGCGGGTCGGCCTTGTTCAGCTTCAACCCCGCCCCCTCGTTCGTCGCCGGACGATCAACCACCTTGCCCCCGCCAAACGACAACTCCGCAAACGGAACAAGCACCGGCTTTACGAGATCAAGCCCCGTCGCCACCGCCATCGCCTCAATCACCTGCGGCGGCGAGTAACTATCCTGCTCAGAGTAGGTCATGTGCACGTGCCGCGCCGTCAGCCCCTCGGCGGGCTCGGTGATGTGATACCGCGCGTAGTTCAGCGAATCGGCGGGCTCCATCATGTTCTGCAGCAGCGCCACAATCGGGTTGAACTCGTTCACCTCATCATCTTCGAGCCGCAGCGCCTGCTGCACCACGAGACGAATATCAACCGGCTCCGTCTTGTTCAGCAGCGCAAGCGCAAGCCCACCACCACCACCCGAATAAAACGCCGCCTTGAACAACGGCTCCGCCGCAAACCCAATCGGCGCCGTCACCGACCCCTGCGAGTGCCCCATGTAATAAATCTTCTCCGCGTCAAACTTCACCGTCTCGCCGCCCAGCTCTTCTTCAAAATGCGTCGCCAGAATCGCATTGCTAATCGTATCCGCCGCCGTCTGCCGAAAGTTGTCGCGCCCCGCCGCCGGATTCGACACGTTGAAAAATTTGATGCTCGTAAAAAACTCATCCTGCACCGTCGCCCGCGTGCCGTGATGAATCGCCTCAAACGCAATAAAAGCGTACCCGTACTTCGCAATGTCGTCGGCCTCGCGCCGCACCGACAAATGACTGCCTCCCGTCCCGTGCCCGTAAATGATCACCGGCCACCCCCCCTCGGGCATCTCACCATCGGGCACCACAATCGTCGTCCGCGTCGTGTCATACCGCTGCACGAGAGGTTCACCCGACTCATCAAACACAAACCCCCCGCTCCCCTTCGCGTCAAACGGAAGCGGCCCCGCCTGAAACTGCGGCAAATCGACCGTCGTCTCATAATACGTGTACCCCGTCCGCTTCACCGTGTTCGTCACCGCCCCAATCTTCCACTCCTCAGCGGGCAACGCATGCAGCGCCTCACGCACGGCAAACATCTCCGTCACCGCATCCTGCGTCGTAAACACCGTCGCCACCGCAACCTCGCTCGCCTCAATCCCCTTCTCGCCGAGCGTCTTCCACAACGGCGCATACACCTCGCGCGCCTTCTTCAGCGTCGCATCGGCCATCGCATCTGCATCAGCGGGCGAACGCTTCAGCGACTCGAACGTCGCCGGCGACCCCAGCGAATTACCACCCTTGTCACCCAGCGACCGCAGCACCACGACACCGTATTTCGTCGCCGGCAGAAGCGGATACCCAAACACCGGAGCCACAGCCAGCGTGTGCGCCGGCAGATACGTCTCGTCTTCGTCGTTGTAGCGCAATTCCGCCGGCGTCTTCTCACCGTAACGCGGTGAACCCTCATCAATGTTGATGATGAACACCGTCGCGTCGTCGCCAAACGTCGCCGCCGCATTCGGCAGCGCCGCCTCATTCAACGCCTCATCAAAAAAGAAATACGACGGCCCCGAGCATCCAAAACCCCGCACGTTCGCCTCGGCAAAATCGAGCAGGTCTTTCACGAGCCCCGTGTCGCTCACCACCGAATACGGACGAACGTTGATGAGCCCATCTGCCTTGCGCCGCATGTCGCTCGGGTATGGAGCATCGGTAAACCGCCGCGGTTTGCCGTCGTAAAGTTTGAACGTCGCCTGCGTGCCCGGCACCTCGGCGATCTCGTCGCCCGTCGTGTCATCGTCATCATCATCATCGTCGTCATCATCATCATCATCATCGCCGGTCGTCGCGTCGTCGTCGTCGTCGCTCGCGTCGTCATCGTCGCTTGCATCGTCGTCGTCGCT
>CAZXXB010000008.1:11764-16873 GCA_964644185.1 uncultured Myxococcota bacterium | reverse complement strand
CGCGTCGTCGTCATCGGTCGCGTCGTCGTCATCCCCGCACGACGGAAAGGCGAGCAGCATGGCGCTGGTGGAGATCGCGAGAAGTGAGGATAGGGTGTGTTTGATCTGCATGGTACTCTCATGCCCGCCAGAGATGCGCGGTGTTGGTCAGGTGTTCTTCGATTCTGCGAAGCAATTTCTCTTTGTCGAACTGCGGTGGATCCATGCCAACCGCCCATGACCGCCCCGGATGCAGCGAGTCCCATAGCGGAAGTCGCCCTTTTCCGCGCTTGCCACCCGGGTCGTTGTTGCCGAAACCTTCGACAACCGCGTTCCAGAGCGGATTGTAGCGGTTGATCAGCATCGCCTCGGCGAGGCCAAGCCAGATCGAGTCGAGGACAAGCCATCGCACGGAAAAATCGGCTAGCGCGAGCGATTTGTTGGCGCTTTCGATCGTTTTCTTGTGTTGATTGAGGCGGACAAAGAGCTTCTTCGTCTTCGGGTTGTCTTCAAGCAACCCTCCCTTACGCCCCCCCTCTGGTTCGGCTTGGCCAGCGTAGATGGGTGCGCTTCCGGGGTTTGTCTGGTTGGCACGTGCAAGTGGGGCATAGGGCTGAAACGGGCCGCTGTAGTAGATGGCGTAGACCCCCGCGCCGTCGAACTCGGCGAGTTCCGCTAGTGGTACAAGCGGTGCACCGAGCAGCGCGCTGACGATGCTCTCCGCGAGATGCTGCCGCGCAAGCGGGTTGAAGGCGTTCGTCATGGTTTCCGCTCGTTTTGCGAGAGGGCGTTGCGCAGCGAGCGGAATACCGCGGCAGCAAGCTCAACTGGGACGGCGTTGCCGAGCTGACGCATGTTTTCGGTCCAGCTCGTCGCGAACACATAATCATCGGGAAACGTCTGCAACCGCGCTGCTTCGCGGACGGTGAAGTAACGTACGTCGCCCGTGTCGAGTACGATCATGTTCTCGCCACCCGGAACACCGTGATCTCCAGCCTTCAGCGTCTTCGCCGGTTCATCAAGTGGGCTGCCGGTGTGGCCTTTGTATGTTCGCGCGCCGGGCACGTAGACGTGGTTTCTTACACGCCGTGATGCGTGCTTCGCTGGCGGCGGGAGGTCGGAGATCGCGTCGCGCACCGTTTCCCAACGGCGAAGTCGAAGTAGCGGTCGTGCGCGTTCCAGTGCTCGACCGTAATCGAATCCCGTCGGTGGCTGAGGGCGCCGCGCCCGTGCGACGCGATGTCGCTCCCAATATGATTGATCCACCCACTTCGCGATCTCGAGTTGAGCCTCGGAGTGGGTCGGGTCGGGAAACGACCAGTCAATTTGCGTACCGCTGCGAATCCCGACGATGAATACACGCTCCCGACGTTGAGGGACGCCGAAGTCGGCCGCATTGAGAAGCCTGAAGAGAACTTTGTAGCGCAAGTCGCTTTCGGCACCGCTGGTCTTGTGCCGTTCAAGGCGCTTCAGGTGCTCGGGCCACGTTTCCGTGGGTCGCCGTGCGAGCATCGGAAACTCAAGTTGAAGCAAGATGTACGCGAAGTAGGTGCTGAACGTCTTGCGAAGCAGCCCTTTTACATTTTCAAAGACGAACGCGGTCGGTCGGGTTTCGCGAACCGCGCGGACCGCCTCCGGGAACATGTCGCGTGAGTCGTCGAAGCCCGCGTGCTTCCCAGCGATGGAAAACGGTTGACACGGTGGCCCACCCGCAACCACATCGATATTGTCGGCAAAGTCGAAGTAGTCGAGCCCCCGAACATCACACTGTTTCAGGCGCCAATCCTTCACAAGCGGCAGTTGCAGCGCCTGATTCGCCCGGATCGTCTCGCATGCGTTGTGGTTCCACTCCGCGACGAGTGGGTGGTCGAAACCGGCCCGCTGCGCCCCGAGGGCGAGTCCACCGGCACCGGCAAAAAGTTCAATCGCCCGCATCCGATTCCTCCGCGAATCGCCTCAGCTTGAGAGAAAGCCTTGACGGGTCTCTGAGTTCGCATCCCCAGACGACAAGGTACTTCCACCCCGCAAGGGTCAGTCGTCGCTTCACCAGCGCGTCGCGCGCCTTGTTTCCGCGTAGCTTCGGTAGCCAGAATTCAAGCCGCGTTTTCGGCAGCCTGTACGTATTGCAGCCAGCATGCAAGTGCCAGAAGCAGCCGTGGACGAAGATTACCTTGCGTTGCGCCAAGAGTCGAAAGTCGGGAGTGCCGGGCAGTCCGGCTACGTTGGCGCGGTAACGCACGCCATTTGCTCGGAGAATCGACGCGACGATGCGTTCCGGTTTCGTCTTCCTCGACCGGACGAGCGCCATGCGGGCGCTTCGTTGCTCCGGGGTAAGAGGATCAATCCGCTTCGCCACCGTGGCCTCCGTGTTAGTCGCGCAACGTCACGCGTCAGTCGGTGTCGCCCAGTCGAGCGACGTCTCATCGGCCACCCGGTACTGCTCTTCGAGCGACATCTCGGCGCGCGAAAAAAACTCCTCAATCAACGCCCGAATCGCCGCCTCGTTCTCAATCTCGCACACCTGCTCGCGAAACTGCGCCGCCCCCGGAAGCCCCTTCGCGTACTGCATCAGCTTCGTACGAAACGCCCGCAACGCACGCACCTCATCACCCACAAACGCAAGGTGCGACGTGAGATGCCTTAGCACCACCGGCAACCGCTCACTCGCCCGCACCGGACCCACCTCACGCCGCCCCGTCAAATCGGCAAACACCCACGGGTTGCTAATCGCCCCGCGCCCAATCATCACCCCATCACACCCCGTCTCCTGCCACATCCGCCGCGCCGACGCCGCATCGAGCGCATCCCCATTGCCAAACACCGGCACCCGCGCCACCTCTTTCAACGCGCGAATCAGGTTCCAGTCCGCCTTGCCCTTGTGGTACTGCGCCCGCGTGCGCGCATGCAGCGCCAGCGCAGCCGCACCCGCATCTTCAAGCCGCCGCGCAAACTCGATGCAATTCTTGCTCCCCTCGTCCCAACCCGCGCGAAACTTCACCGTCACCGGAACATCAACCCGCCGACGAACCGCCGTCACCATCGCCGCCGCAAGCTCAGGCTGCTGCATCAGCGACGCACCCCCGCCCTTCTTCACCACCTTCGGCACCGGACACCCCATGTTGATGTCGATCATCTGCACGCCGCACTCACCCACCACGCGCGCCGCCGCTTCAGCAATGTGCTCGGCATCGGCACCAAACAACTGCAACGAAAACGGCACCTCATTTTTCGCTGGCAGACAATCGGCCTTCTGCTTGTGCCACGCGTGCAATATCCCCTCGCTGCTAATCAGCTCGGTCGTCGTCAGCCCCGCCCCCATCTCGCGCACAATCTCGCGAAACGGCGGATCGCTGTACCCCGCCATCGGCGCCATCATCCACGGCCCAATGCGATACGGCCCCACCACCACATCGGGCGGCTGGGGCAACGCACTCATCACGGGCATCACGGGGCTGTTCTCTGTCTCGCTCATCGCGGGGCGCGAGATAGCCCCGCCCCAACCGCTTGGCAAGAACATTCGCCCGTGAATATCGTCTCTCAACCGCGCGTCGCATATGCTGTGCACCGACGCAAAAGCGCCGTCGCAAACCAGAAAAGAGGTCCCTCGCCATGCCCGCCACACCACCCTGCACGACACGCAAGCAGACGCCTCACACAGCCACGTCTCACACAGCCTCGATCCGCAGACTCACGACGCGACACCTCGCCGTGGCTACAATCCTCAGCGCAACCCTCGCCGCAACCGCGTTCGCGCAAGAACTCCTCGCAACCGAGACCACCGCCGCCGACCAGTCGTCGCTCGCCGTCACCATCTACAACGACAACCTCGGCCTCGTGCGTGAAGAGCGCACCGTCAAACTCAACAAAGGACTCATCGAACTCAACTTCCGCGACGTCGCAAGCGAGATCGACACCACCACCGTCCACATCCGCTCGCAAAACGCCGCGGGCAAACTCAACGTCCTCGAACAAAACTACGAGTACGACCTCATCACCCCCGAAAAACTCCTCGAAAAATTCGTCGGCAGCGACGTCACCCTCTACGGCTTCGACGACGGCAAAGAGACCGAACGCAAAAAAGCCAGACTGCTCGCCACCAACAACGGACTCATCTACGAATCGGGCGGAGAAATTCTCGTCAACCCACCCATGCAGGTGATTCTCCCCAACGTCCCCAAAGACCTCGCCGCGCGCCCCACGCTGAAGTGGCTCGTCAACAACCAGCACGACGGTGCCCACAAACTCGAAACCAGCTACCTCACCGGCGGCATGGGCTGGCGTGCCGACTACGTCGCCGTACTCGCCGACGACGAAAAATCGCTCGACCTCGACGCATGGGTCACCCTCAACAACAACTCAGGCACCACCTACCGCAACGCCAAACTCAAACTCCTCGCCGGTGCCGTCAACCGCGTCGCCCCCGCCCCCACACGTGGCTACGCCAAACGCGCCAACATGGAAGCCATGGCGATGGCCGCCGACATGGCCCCACCCCAGTTCGAAGAGCGCACCTTCTTCGAGTACCACCTCTACGAACTGCAACGCCCCACCACCATCAAAAACAACCAGAACAAACAGGTCGCTCTCTTCGACGCCTCAGGTGTCAAACTCAAAAAAGAATACGAACTCGAAACCTTCGGCCTCTACGGCGACCGCTACGGCGACAAACAGAAACACAAAGTCAACGTGAAGCTCATCTTCAAAAACAGCAAAGACAATCAGCTCGGCATCCCCGTCCCCGCCGGCGTCGTCCGCGTCTTCAAGGCCGACAAAGACGGCACCCTGCAACTCGCCGGAGAAGACCGCGTCGAACACACCCCCCGCGACGAAGAAATCAAACTGCAGCTCGGCGCCGCTTTCGATGTCGTCGGCGAGCGCAAACAAACCTCATTCAAACGCCTCGGAGACCGCGCCTACGAAGAGACCAACGAAGTCCGCGTACGCAACCGCAAAGACGAAACCATCACCGTCAAGGTCCCCTGCCAGGTCTACGGCGACTACGAGGTGCGCAACGCCTCGCACAAATTCACCGCCGACTCGTCACGCCGCATCGTCTTCGACCTCCCCGTCAAACCCGGCGAAGAGGCCATCCTCACCTACACGATTCTTGTACGCCACTGATTCTTGTGC